>CAYWDE010000080.1:0-7704 GCA_964456885.1 uncultured bacterium
CTAGAGTTTCTTCCGTTTGTTGGGCCGCAAAAGTTTTATAATAATTGTATGTAGAAATAATCGTATCGATTGTGGGCTTCAAGCCACGTGAGCGGATGTAAGCGACAAAACCCTCTTTCTTTAGGGCCTCGCCAGCCTCGTGATAATCCCGGTTCCGAAACCGATGATAATTTTTATTTATCGCATAACCCGCGGCTAAATAGACAAAGACCCCCAAGGCAAGAGCTTTTTTTAGCCCTAGATTCTTTCTAAAAGCGATCAGAGCGATCAGACTAAATAGAGCTGACACAAAAGTGATGATTTTTCCGGCTAATGCCCCAATTTCAGCGTCTTTATCGTAACAGATTTGGGGATCAAGAGGGGGGAAGCTGACTTGGACCTGTAATGGTGCATGTTCCATAAGAATGAACTCCTCTTTTGGGCAAAAAGGGTAGAGGTTCTTTTAATTTTTCCCAAGAAAAAACTATATATACCGCTAGTGATTCAAGAATCTGTTTTTGAATTACAAAAGGTATACATCCGACATGGCTTAAAATGGTGGCTTTAAAAAGCTAAAAAGCCAAATTTTGAGCTGTGCCGGTTATAGAGGGGGGGATTTAAAGAATTGAATTCAATAAGCCTATTTCTTATGCTCTCATCCATAGGAGTAAAAACGCTATGGAAGAATTTGTCGCTTACCTAGTCAAAAATATGGTAGATGCCCCTGAAAAAGTCGATATCCGTTCTATGGAGGGCCAAAGTGGGCTTTTGATCGAAATTCGTGTAGCCCCTGAAGATGTGGGTAAAGTGGTAGGTCGTAAAGGAAATGTGATCCGTTCGCTTCGGACACTGGCTATGACCATTGGAGCGAGACTTGGACGTCGTATTCATTTAGAAATAGTCCAATAAGAGGAAATAATGGGCGTTGGATTGCGGATCGAATTAGAAGAGGTTGAACATCGAGTCATTCTCCGAATCGATGGGAGGCTAGACGCCGCTTCGGCGCCTATTTTAGAGAGAAAAATCAACGGTTTAATGGATGAGGATCGTTACTATTTAGCCCTCGATTTTTCTCGAGTCGATTATTTGAGCAGCGCAGGCCTTAGAGTTCTTTTGTCTGCGACCAAAAAACTCAAAATCAAGAAAGGGGCACTGATCCTATTTGCCTTGGTCGATGATGTGAGCGATGTAATTAAGATGGCGGGATTTGATAAAATTCTCCACATCTGCTCATCGGAAAAGGAAGCTTTGCAGTTCCACAAGTGAAATACATTGAGACACCCTATAGATCATTAAAAGGGAGATCGGCCAACTTTTGGCACACTTCCAAGAACGATTGTTCGGGGAGTGTCTGCGTATCGCACCGCCCTACCCCTCAAAAACAAAAAGTAGCCCCTAAGGGGAAACGAAAAAGGGTTCTTGTCATTGCAGGTCCGACAGCTGCCGGAAAGACGCAGCTCTCCCTCTCTTTGGCTGCCGCATTGGGTGGAGAAATTGTCTCTGCCGATTCGATGCAGGTTTACCGAGGGATGGATATCGGAACGGCCAAAGCTTTGCCTGAAGAGCGGACAGCGATCGCTCATCATCTCATCGATATTTGTGGAATTGAGACCGTATTTAACGTCGCTGAATTCTATAAACATGTTCAAGACTCTTTTTCCGAAATTACCCATAGAGAAAACGTCCCGATTGTTGTAGGCGGATCTGGATTTTATATCCACGCGATCCTCTACGGCCCCCCCTCAGGCCCCCCTTCAAACCCTGAAGTTCGTCAACAGCTCTACCGGCAGATGCACGATCTCGGGACTGAGGTCCTTTATGAACGGCTCCAGATGTTTGATCCCGATTATGCTGCCACCATTTCTGAATTTGATCGGCATAAGATCATCCGTGGACTTGAGATTATGGCCCTTTCTGAAAAAAGGGTGAGCGATTTTGCAAAGCCCGATAAGCTCCAAGAGCAAGAGTACGATTTCCGTTGCTGGTTTCTCTACTATCCAAGAGAGAGGCTCTACACCCGTATCGAGCAAAGGTGCGATGAGATGATCCGAAGAGGTCTTATAGACGAAGTGAAAGAGCTGGAAAAAAGGGGGCTCCGCCTCAATCCGACCGCCTCCCAAGCGATTGGCTACAGACAGGCGCTCGAATTTCTTGCTAGTTCCCAAACGGTTTCAGATTATGAGACCTTTGTTGCCAATTTTAAAAAAGCTTCCCGCCACTATTCGAAAAGGCAATTTACCTGGTTCCGTAAGGAGCCCCAGTTCCGTTGGCTGAATCTCGAAGAGCATGCGCCAGAGAGATTGAAAGAGCTTATTTTACAAGATTTTGAGCAAGGGGATTAAAGAAATTCCTTTAAAAAAGGACTTTCTCCTCCGAGAAAATGAAAACACTTCCAATAAAATCACCTTTAGACTAAATTGTTTGATGCATTCTTATTTTTTTCCAAGGCTATTGAATATGATTTCTTCCCCCGATTCCTCCGTACCTTCCGATATTGACCCCCAAGAATCTTCCCCGCGTGAACAGCGAGAGGAGAGCCCACGTCTCAAAGAGTTTACTGAGAAGTTGGCCACTTTCCCGACACCTGAGGAAAAAATCGGCAATGGGCTGCAATTTATGCGCGCCTCCATTTCCCAAGAAGGAAGTCCCCGTTTCCGGGAGTTCTGGGAAGCCCGAAGGCTGGTTCTCCCCCTCTTTAAAGAGAATTTGAACCCCGCTATCCGTTCTAAGTTATGGAACGAGTATGTGGAACTCACTGTTGAAGCGCGCCGCCTCAAAGAAATCCTTGAAGAGCAGAGCTCATTTGCCATGGAGCAGATCGATCTAGCGATTCAAGCTTTAGAGGGCGAAGTTTCCAATTTTGAGCAACTTTTATCGACAACTGGGGAAATCTCTTTCTCAGAGGCGCCTCAAACGATCCGGCAGAAATCTGACGTATACAGTAAAATTCAGCGCGAGTTGAATTTGCTCAATACTCTGGCGAGCCGCCTTAATGGTCTCCGAAAAGAGATCATCAAGACCGATATGCGGATCCGCTTCAAAACAAAATTTTTCAAGCGCCTTTCCGAATTAGGAGATCATATTTTCCCTAAGCGGAAAGAGTTGATCGAATCGATCAGTTCAGAGTTTGAAAGGGACATCGACGCTTTCATCGCGAAGCATTTTGTCGGAGACCAAATCGTTGGAGCCCCTTATTACGCCCTACGCGAAGAGATCAAATCTCTACAAAGCACAGCGAAGCTCTTTACTCTCAATAGTGCAGTCTTTACCCGGACCCGTCTGAAATTGAGCGAGTGCTGGGATAAAGTGAAAGTATTAGAAAAAGAGCATAAAAAAGAGGTTCTTGAGAAAAAGCAAGCCTCTTCAGAGCAGCGTCAATTAATCCAAACAAAAGTGGATGAGTTGAAAGCAAAGTCTCTCGATATCCCGATGAATGAGCTGAATAAAGAGATCGATGAGATTTCGAACGAGATGCGCTCAGTCCCCCTCCATCGGGACGATGTCCGTTATCTCCGTGAAGAGCTGTATAAACTCCGCGAGCCCCATTTAGCGGCTCAAGAGCAAAAAGCGAAAGAGCTCGAAGAGGCGGAAAAAGAGAAACTTCGTCAAAAGCGGGAACTCTTGAACGCCCTTAAAGAGAAAATCTCTCAAATTTCTAAACAAGGGGAGAAGATGGAGTTAGATGCTCTCCTGGCTTCCTTTGCGGAAATTGAAACGCAGCTCGCTGAAATTGAAGCTTCTAAAATGGAAAAACAGCAAATTGAGCGATCTCTCAGGCCTATTAAAGATCTGATCACCGATAAGAAAGAACATTCAATTCTGAATTTAAGTGAAGATGATAAAAAAGCTCTCGAGAACTTAAAGCACGTCTTGCTACAGAGAAAAGAGCGGCGCCAAGAGATCAAAGTTCAGCTCGAAGTCTACAGAAAGGCTCTCGGCGGTTCAGGTCTTGATTTCGAAAAAGCGATGCAATACCAAGAACTTGTCGAACAAGAGAAAGAGCGGCTCGATAAAGCAAATGCAGCGATCGAAGAGATTGAGCAAAAAATCTCTGAACTCGAAGGATGATTGGATGGCGGTGATCCATCCAGCTTTCAGCTGTGCGGTATGTGGACAAAGCGGAACAGCCCAATATGTTGTTCTGCTAGACCCCCTCTCTGGAAGGTTTGCACATCCCGCCTGCTTGAGTCCTCAGTTTCAGCAAGTGCAAAACTGCCAAATTGTTGCAGAAGCTGCGTTTAGCTCTTTAAATAAAGAGGGGCCTCAACAGAGTTTAGAGAGGTCATTTCGAGGTCTCTCTCTCCGCGGCTCCCCCTTTCCAAAATGATCTGTATTAAGAACCCAATTTTTGGGTTCTTTTCTTGACAAAGAGCTTCGGATTCTGCCAATGTTTCACCCATGCTCTCATCTAGAAATGCCCTTCTCCAATCTGAAGAAAAACTCAAATCTGCGATACTGAGATTATTTGATGTGTGCGGTAAAACGCCCTCTCCTATTTTTTCGATGCTCAGCATTGAGCAGCAATTCCATCTCATCGAACGGGATTTATTTCTTTCCAGACCCGATTTGTTAAGGGCCGGCCGAACGCTTTACACCCTCTCAGAGAAAGTAGAACCCCTTTCTCAGGAACGGATTGCCCCTTATCTGCAAGATGTTGATCAAGCGCTTTTTCAGATGGGAATCAAGGTGGGAAAAGGGCCCCTTTTTGAAAAAACACCCTTGGCTATTGATCACAATCTTCTCCGAATGGAATCGATGAGGCAGATCGCTGTAAAGCACAATTTGGCCTCTTTATTTCATGAAAAGCCATTTGAGAAAAAATGTGGAAGCGGAAAATTGTGTAGGTGGTCTTTATACACGGATAAAGGGGAAAATCTCCTCGATCCAAAAGGAGATCCCCTTATATTTAGCTTTTTTTTAACCGCCTCTTTCCAAGCGATACGGGAATATGCGCCTCTTCTTTGGGCGGCAGTCTCCTCTGCGGGGAACGATGAGCGTTTAACAAAGCCTGCCGTAATTGCCCTCGATTATGGGAAAGATCTAGAGGCTCTCCTTTCTGGGAAAAGGGGGGAGATCAATGAGCACGCTTTTTGTATTTTCGTAGAAAATGCCTTGGAATTCCGGGTATTGGGTTCCTCGATAGATCCCACTCTTCTGTTTACCTCCATCCACTCTATTATTGCTGAAAGTTTAGAGCTGATTCTCGACGAATGGACCCAGGTTATTGGGGATCGAAAGCTGAATAAGAAAGAGCTCTTCAATGTAGCTCTCCCTATTTTGAAGAAAAACTTGGAAGTAGATCTAAATCATCTTCCCCAATTCCGGAAGAGTTTCTATGCCTTTGAAGCTCTGCTTCAAAAGAAAATAGCGCAAGTTTTTGAAGGTGTTTTCACAGAACAAGAACTCCACAGGCTCTATGAAGCGAAGATCAAAGAGTATGTCGAAGTTAAGGAACTGGAAGCAAATGTGGTGATCGATCTTTTTGGAGCTGAAGAGGTCAAAACGATCCAAATGCAAATAGCTGATATGGGTTATGAGGCAAAGGGGAGAGTCTATTCGGAGTTAATTGCCCCGAAAATGGAGGCTTTAAGGAAATTATGAAAACAGTTGGTTTTTTTGGCGGAACCTTTGATCCGATCCATTTTGGACATATTTCTTTAGCGATTCAGATGCTTGAGGAAAATCACCTTGATGAGCTCCTTTTCTGCCCCGCTTTCTGTTCCCCCTTTAAACAAGAAGTTCCCCCAATTGCAGGAGCAGAGCACCGTTTAGAGATGTTGAAGCTCGCCCTCGAAGTCCCCCAGTTTAAGATATCGACGATTGAGTTAGAGCGGGGTGGCTGTTCTTACACGATCGACACGATCCGGGCCCTTCAAAAAGAGGGGGTGAAAATGAAACTGATCCTCTCTGCAGAGTCGGCTCTCCATCTCGATCATTGGAAAGAGGGGGAAGAGCTCGTTCGGTTAGCTCCTCCCCTAATAGGCCCCCGAGAGAGGGGGATTTCAAGCACCGAGATTCGGAGGCGTCTTGCAAAAGGGCTCTACTGTGGACATCTAATCCCTGCAAAAACTTTGGCCTATATTAGGCGGCACGCCCTCTATTTAACAAGAGATGGCTAAAAAAGTTCTCGTGTTAAGCAATAAAGTTTTCAACTTCTGGTTGTGATCCGATAGATCCCCATTTTGGGGGATCTCTTCTAAAGCGGTCCTTTGATCTATTTCAGAAATAGGACCTGTTTCTAAAAGCTCTGCAACAATCCTATTCCTCAGTTCGGGCCCTTTTATTTCTTTGATGGCACGCACCACTGCTTCTCCCAGAATTTTCGTTGCGATCACCTCTTGATTCAGAATTTGTTTTAACATCTTCTCATCTTGGCGGGTGACTGCTTCAAATAGGGGATTGCCCCCTCGAGGATTTGAATTTTCTGCATCTGGTAAAAGGGGGCTTTTTTCATCATTTAGGTCTACATAGCCGTCGCGAACAGCCTCAAATGGAGCTTCCTTCAGGGGATTTAAAGCATTTAATATAATGCTGCACCCACTGTGGCCTTTGCTATTAGCCTCTTGAAACGCCCTTTCAATAGCCCTTTCAACGGTATTAATATCGATCTTAAGAGTGCCAGATTTAATTTGTTGAAATAGCCTGATGATAGAGGCTGTATCTCCTGTTCTTGCGGCGTTTATTAATGCACACACCCAGACTAAGCTCTGATCTTGGGGGCTAAATAGGAGCGTGCCATAATTGGGAGTAGTTCGAGTGACCATAATAAAAAATCTCCAAGATTTTAGAAGAGGAGTAATTTAATTTTTTCATCTGTTTTTTAGAAAGAGAAATCGACTCAAGCTATATTTTCAAATATTTTCATAGAACTCTCTTTAAAAAGGCCTTCTCGATTTCAATGTAAAATCAATAATTTATCTTTTTTAGGGAAAAGGGTAGACAGCAAGAGGGACCTTGTTTTATACTCATCCTGAAAATTTCACTTTTTAAAAATTAGCCCAAGTTTATATTTTGCAGATTATGAGTAGAACCCCCCTTGAGACCCTAAATATCGTTGCCCAGGTTATCTATGATAAAAAGGGGTTCAACATCTTAGCCCTTGATGTCCAAGGGCTTTCTAGCATTACTGATTTTCTTCTTATCGCTGAAGGGAATGTCGATCGGCATGTCTCCTCCATCGGTCGAGCCATCATGGATGAGCTTGAAGAAAGAGGAGAAAAACCTGTCCACGTCGAAGGACTGAAGACAGGAGATTGGGCGGTTTTGGACTATGGCGAAGTCACAGTCCATATCTTTAGCCCCGGCCTACGCGAAAGATATTGTTTAGAGCGACTTTGGAACGAGAGCAAGATCATAGATCTTGAGATCGAAACTTCAAAGCCCGCGATTGGCTAACCTTTAACTTAAAAGAAGAAAATGACCTTTACCCTATTACATGAAAAAATTCAGAAAGCTATTGCCGATTTAGGCCACACAACGCCGACCCCGGTTCAAGCGCAAGCAATCCCTAAAGTATTGGAAGGGTGTGATTTACAAGTCGCTGCTCAAACAGGAACAGGCAAGACAGCCGCCTTTATTCTCCCTGCTTTAAATAAATTAACTGTCGCAAACCCAGGAAAAGGGGCAAGAGTCCTTGTCCTCGTCCCTACCCGGGAACTCGCTATGCAGGTCGCAGAAGAGGCAGCACCCTCTTCACCACACGCTGTCACTTACAACGTGGGCCTG
>CAYWDE010000081.1:0-7688 GCA_964456885.1 uncultured bacterium
CTCTCCAACTGCACTCAATTTTTTAGATCGGGCAGATTCAGCGAAAATAGGGAACATCGCTTCCCCCTCTTTTTCCACATCGTGGGGCGTCGTGGCACCGGCGTTTTTGATCTCGGGGAATTGTTTTTCGAGTAAAAGCCCCTGTTGCAAAGTCGGAAGGTCGGTGCAGATATTTAAAATGTGGGAGACTCCGGTAATTTTTGCGCGCAGCATGACCGGTTTGATTTCAGGAAGAATTTCTATAGAACTGAGGTGGGCGTGGGAGTCAAAGAAGCGCATATTCGATCTCTTTTCTCCTTAAATCCCGTTCATTGATTTTGAGCACATGGGGTCCTGGACTAGGGGGTTGTTCTGTTGGGTAGGAAATGCGAAATGGGTCGAAATAGGGACTTTCAATCGTTTCAAACGCATGAGTTGTTCCAAAGAGTTTATCCATTTTTCCATTAAATGCCTCCTCAATCAGCGTCGCCCAATCTTCATCATTTCTGTGGCCCCAGGTTTTACTTTTCCAAAGGCACTCCTCTTTAGTCCGAACCCAACTGTAATGGTGGATGAAAGGGCGTCCATTCAGGCCGAGCACTTTGTCTTTTTTAGGTCCCGGATGGCTTAAGTAAGCTCCCATTCTATCAAGTTCGTTGAAAAATGTGAGAGGGGCAAAAGATTTTCTCTTCACAAATAGTGGGAGATTCACCACATTTTTTGCCCGAAGAGTCGGTTGTAAAGCGTAGAAATAGGCGCCCAATCTTTCCACTTCATAAGAGGTGGATTGAGGGGAGCCAAACCAAGCTAGAAATTGTTTCCCTTCAACGATCTCATCACTGTCGAGAAAGAGGACATACTCGATGGAGGGATCTAAGTACTGAAAGGCGATATAGCGGGTCGAATCGGTCCAAAAAATGGACCAGTCAGGGTCGTCAGGTTTTAGAGAATGGTACTGGCTATAGATTTTGTCCCGCATGTAGGTGAACTCGATAAATTGGCAGTCGGGATGCTCCGCATAGGTGTGTTCAAGTAGGTGGCGGTTCTCTGGAGTCCCATCAAAAAAATGGTCGCAAACGGGGATGAGGATTTGAGAAGAGAAGAGTTTGGCCTCTTCAATGCACTTTCCAATGAACCGATAATCGTTTGTGCAGTAGGTAATAATCGTCGCAATCGAGGGCATTGTCCCACTTGACTTATTACGGGGTTCTAATAGAGTATATCTATTATGTTCCTTTTAGCAAGCGGCAACCCCTTTGTTAGCGCCTACGCCCAATCCGATTGGTTTGGGAAAGGGATTTTTTTTGGGCTCTTTGTTTTATCTGCGATCTCTTGGACCGTTTTGGTCCATAAAGCTTGGATCTTCTACCAAGTACGCAAATTGTCGGATGAATTCAGCAATCTCTTTTCTGAAAAAGACCCATTTGGATTGCAATTCAATCGGCCGAAAGGGGCCCTGTTAGAGGTGCCACACCCCTTTTTCGAAATCTATAAGACGCTCAAACAAAAAACATTGCAGATCATTAGCCGCAACCACTTTTTCGCCCCGAATGCGGCGGCTGTCCTCTCTGAGGCCGATTTAGGGCTCATTGAGTCGCAAGTCCAATCGGCTTTAGCAAGCCAATACAAACTCCTCGAAAAAAACCTGTTTATCTTATCGACGATTGTCACACTGGGCCCTTTTTTAGGGCTCCTTGGAACCGTGTGGGGCATTTTGCTCACCTTCTCTGAGCTGCCTCAACGGGGCATTTCGGTAAGCAATACAGCGATGTTAACAGGGCTTTCAATGGCGCTCGCGACTACAGTGATCGGCCTTGTGATCGCAATCCCCGCTGTGATCGGTCACAATTATTTAAAAAATGCCGCCCGGGAATACCGACGGGATATGGAGGATTTCTCCCAATTGCTTTTAGCAACTATTGAACTCCAATACCGTAAGCCAGACCATGCGCAGAAGATTCCGACCGCTCCCTGACTATGAAGCGGGCGATGAACCGCTCATTAATCTGACCCCTTTAATCGACGTCGTCTTTGTCGTACTGATCGCCTTTATGCTGATCGCCCCTGTTCTCGACATCGATTCGGTCGATCTCGCAACAAGCGGCGGGACAGAAAAAAAAGAGGTTCAAACAGGCCCTATTTCGATCGCTGTGCATGCCGATAATTCGATCTGGTATCAAGGGAATAAAGTGACCCTGGCTCAATTGGGAACTCTTCTAAAACAGGAGAAGAAACGGCATCCCAATGCGGTTCCCCAAGTGGTCCATGATAAAAAAGCAGAATTTGGCACCTACCAGTCGGTTAAAAACACCCTGGAAGGGGTCGGTTTCAATCAAATGGATGTAATTTTAAAACCGGGATGAAATTTTACCGCCTCTTTCTCCTTTTTTCCCGAGGCAAACAGATAGCTGTTACCGTTTGCGCCATCCACCTTTTGACTCTCTTCGGACTTCTAGGACATCACCTTTTTACGCGGCGGACCAGACCCGTAAGACCGATCCTAGTAAGAACCGTTCTACCCGTTCCCGCCGCGCATCCAAATGTGCAAGTGGGAAAACGGGAAGAGGGGGTTCCCAAACCCAAGCCTAAACCTGCAGCTCCCCCGAAAAAAGAGATCGCTGTCAAACCTAAGCCCCCCATAGAAACGGTAAAACCAAAGTCGACAGTAGCCCCAAAAAAAGGGGAACCTGTCTTAGCAAACAGCTCTCTTCTCAAAGAAATTGGGGAGAGTCTTGAGACTTTAAACGAGAAGTCTAAACAACGACCCGTCTTAAATGTACCGAAGAAAATAGAATCGAACAGGCAGTTGACTGAAATCGACTCTCCCATCGATCCCAATTATGGGGAATTTCTGGTCGCCTTCCTACAAAACACCCTTGATTTACCCGAATATGGGGAAGTGAAGGCAAAAATTGAGATCGACCGATTTGGGAAACTCGTCCATTGTGAAATTTTGCAAACCAAAAGCATTAAAAATGGGGAGTTTATCAAAAACCAATTGCCAGAACTTCTCTTCCCATGTTTAAATGATTTCGGCATTTTAGCTAACACACAAACCTTTACCATTACTTTTAGAAATGTGGAAATGCATTAGTTTATTCCTTATCCCGCTTCTCTTGATTAGTCAGGAGCTCGAGGTCCGTTTAGCGACCCGCTCATCGTTAAAACCTCTCTATTTGAGTAATCTGGAGGCCGATGAACCCGATTGGCGCTATCTGGAAGAGTGGAGAGCTGTTTTAGAATTCGATCTCAATGCGAGTGGCTACTGCACCGTTTTGCCAAGAGATAAAAATTTGGAAGAAAAACTCCAATTTCCTGATTTGAGGAGCCACTTCGATATCGGGGCTTGGAAAAAAGAGAAGATCCCTTTTTGCTTAGCGGCAAAGGTCTCTCAGAATCGATTGGAGCTCACCGCTTTCAATATTGAACAAGGGACCTCTAAGAAATATCCTCCCACTCCATTAGAAAGACAAGCGATCCACAAACTCGCCGATGCGGTACAAAAAGATCTGTTTGGCAAAGAGGGGATCAGTAGTTTGCGGCTGATCTATACGCAACGCTCAAAGAACGAGGCGGTGAATGGGAAAGGTTGGGTATCTGAAGTCTGGGTCTGCGACAGCGACGGGGCTAACGCAAAACAGATAACTAAAGATAACAGCTATTGCCTTTCCCCCTATTTTCTCCCCAATTCAGCCGAACAATTCTTTTATGTTTCTGAAAAAAACGGGCAGTCAAAAATTTATCGAGCCTCTCTCTCTAATCCAAAAGGGGAATTGATGGTCGATCTCAGGGGGAATCAAGCGCTCCCATCCCTCTCCAAAAAAGGGACGCAAATGGCTTTTATCACCGATGTGGCGGGGAGACCCGATCTCTTCATTCAAAATTTTGATGAAAGAGGGAAGATGTTAGGGAAAGCGCGCCAGCTTTTTTCAGCGCCGAGAGCAACCCAGGCAACCCCCACCTTTAGCCCTGATGGGAAACAGATCGCTTTTGTCTCTGATAAAGATGGGCCGCCTAGAATCTATGTGCTCAATGTAGTCGATTCGAGAAATACACAGAGACAACAGCCGAAACTGATCACAAAGAGAAACCGGGAAAACACCTCTCCAGCCTGGTCTCCTGACGGGACAAAACTTGCGTATAGTGCGAAAGTAGATGGAGTGCGCCAAATTTGGATTTACGATTTTTTAACGGATGAGGAGACTCCCCTCACAACAGACCCCCAGAATAAAGAGAACCCTTCTTGGGCGCCTGACAGTTTTCATCTCGTCTACAATACAGAAGGGAATGACATATGCGAACTCTATTTAATCCACATCAATCAGGGGGAGCCGATCCAAATCAGCAAAGGGGCTGAACAAAAACGGTTCGCTTCATGGCAACAACGCTCTTGAATTCCTAGTCAAGAATTCACTAGTCGGCTACATTTAAAGTAAAGGATTAAGGGGAACTATGTTTCGTTTTGTGATTGCATCAATGATTCTTTTTTTAGCTGCGGGATGCTCCCGTAATAGCAGTCAGTCTTGGGAAAATATGAAAACGGCTGGGCGCTACATGCAAAGAGGCGTCGATTCGATGCTGGGAAAAGAATATGATTCCCGAATGCTTACCTCCGATGAGGAATTTTACGGTCCATACGATGAAGACTTCATCCCGCTTAGCGACGCTGACTTAAGAAATCAATTTGCCAGTTCAGACTCTGCATTGCCGCAACCTAAAGCGATTCCAGGGAAATTTGGCCTTCCCAACCTTGACGCTTTCTACTCAGCGCCAGAATCTTTAAAATCGCTCTTTAGTTCAGTCCATTTTGCTACAGACGAACACGTGCTGCGCGATAAGAATGAGATCGCGGGATTGATCCGATTGGCAGAGTATCTGAAAAAGAACCCGAGCGTCTATTTGGTGATTGATGGCCACTGCGACGAAAGGGCTTCTGCTAGCTACAATATGGCACTCGGCATGAGAAGAGCGAATGCAGTTCGCACTTTCTTGGTTAAAAACGGGGCGGACCTTAACCGGATCTACACTCTATCTCACGGAAAAGAGCAGCCAATCGCACAAGGCCATGGAGAACATGATTGGAGCATAAACCGGAGAACAGAATTTAGGATTTATCAGAAGTGATGATGCTTAGATTAAGTCTTTGCCTCTTTTTGTTAGTCGGCTTTACCTCTTGCTCCCCGTTGCGGTCATCTCCAAATGATGAAAAGCACCAGCTAGAGCTCACCCTACATGAAGTGCAGACAAATCTAGACGACCTAAAGCATGACATCAATTGTTTTCAGACTGAGCTCCAAATTTTAGATGGGCGTATTAAGTATTACGAAAATACGCTCTCTTCTCTCAAGCAGCACGATCTTGAAAAACAGCAGTCGAAGATCGATCAGATCATCTCCCAAATCCAAAATCTGGAGAAAAAATGGCTCTCCTTAGAAAAAAACCAGAAAGGGGAAATCGCTGAACTAACATCCCTCTCTTCTCACGCGAATGAGACTATCGCAGCGCTGGCTCAATTTAAAGAGCGGATTGGCGAGCTTGAGGAAGAGATCGTAGAACAGAACCGACGGTTTGAGGAAGTAGCCAAATTAAAAGGGCATATTGAAAATCTTGCAAAAGGGGTTCAAAAAGATTTTAAACTTTACCGAGTAAAACCTGGCGACTCCCTTGAAAAAATTGCCCGAGCCCACAAAACCGTTGTTGAAAAAATCAAGAAACTCAACGGGCTAGATCAAGACCTCATCGTAGCGGGGCAAGAGCTCAAAATCCCCATAGAATAATGGATAGACCGATCGGATTATTCGATTCGGGATTTGGCGGCTTAACCGTAATGCGGGAAGTGGCAAACCTCCTCCCCAATGAGGATCTCATCTACCTAGGCGATACCGCCCATCTTCCCTACGGGAACAAATCGCCTGAAGCCGTCGTCCGCTTTGCTAGAGAAAACGCCTCCTTTTTAATGGAAAAGGGGATTAAACTCTTAATGGTCCCTTGCCACACCGCCTGTTGCCACGCCCTCCCCATCCTTGAACAGGAGCTCCCCATCCCCGTGATTGGAGTCATTCAACCAGGGCTTGATCTGATCCGAGATATCAGGCGGATTGGGATTCTCGGAACCACAAGCACCATCGAGTCGGGAATCTATCAAACCTTAATTCAAAAACAAAACCCTCAAGCGACCCTTTTCCCTAAAGCTTGCCCCCTCTTTGTCCCTCTGGTTGAGGAGGGATTCTATCGTCACCCCTCTTTACACTTGATTGCCAAAAGTTATGTAGAGGATCTCCTAGGCAAAGTGGATGCGGTTCTCCTCGCTTGTACCCACTACCCGCTGATCCGCCCCGCTTTGCAAGCGATTTTCGGCCCACAGGTACTCCTTGTGGAGCCTGCAAAGACCTGTGCGCTCCAAGCAAAAGACTTTCTAGAAAGGGGGAATCTGCTAAATCCTCAAATTAAAAAATCTACTTACGAATTCTACGTGACAGATGATCCGGAGAAATTTCGTAGGCTTGGGGAAGTTTTCTTTGGTTCCCCAATTATAAAAGTTGAAAAAAAACAAGAATTCGTGAAAGATTTTTAAAAGACTAATGCTTTCTCTACGAGGATATAAATGAGTCAAAAAAAACGAATTTTGTTGGTTGAAGACGAAGAAGACATAGCAGCCTTGATTAAGCTCCAAGCTGAACTATCGGGATATAAGCTGCATGTAGAAGTCGATGGAATCAATGGATATCGGGCCATTGAACGGGAAAAACCGGACCTCGTGATCCTCGACGTGATGCTTCCTGGAGAAAACGGCCTCGATGTGTGCCGAAGAATCAAAAGCCATCCAGAATTAAAAAATATTCCTATCATGATCGTCTCCGCTAAAGGGGAAGAGCTCGATATCGTTTTAGGCCTGGAACTCGGTGCTGACGACTACGTCCAAAAGCCCTTTTCACCAAAAGTCCTCTTTTCCCGGATTAAAGCGATCTTGCGCAGGGGGAAAGAGCCTGAAAAACTGGCCAAAATGGTTAAATTTAGTGACTTCATCCTCGACATTGAGCGGTATATCTTGCGCAATGGGGACAAAAACATCCCCCTCACCCTTTCTGAATTTGGGATCTTGCGCAGGTTAGTGAGCAACAGAGGAAAAGTATTAACAAGGAACCAGCTTCTCGATGACATCAACAACGATGACTCCTTTATCGTTGACCGGAACATCGACGTCCATATTGCCTCTCTCCGGAAGAAATTGGGGCCGACATTTGATTGGATTGAAACTGTTAGAGGCGTTGGTTACCGTTTCCGAGAAGACCCATCGATGGCAGACAAATAGTTTTTTTCATAGACAAAAAAATCCTCTGGGCCTAATTCAAAAGAAGAAACACCTTAGAGAGGATCCATGAAGTTTTGCCCCCTTTTACTCGCTCTCATTTTAGAGAGCTGTGCTATGAACACAGGGACAGGAGTGCTGACTGGCGGAGTGATTGGCGCTATCAGCGGAGGGATTGCTGGCAGCGGAAAGGGTGCTTTTATCGGAAGCGCCACAGGGATCATTGCTGGCGGGCTCATCGGAGCCGTCTTAGATGAACAAGATCGACAGCTCGTCCAAAAAAACAGCCCGCGCACGGTTGACCGGATGGATCGACAAGAGCCCCTCACTTTAAATGATGTGATTAAACTCAGTCAAAGTGGAGTCAGCGATGAGGCGATTATCCGCTATATTACCGACA
>CAYWDE010000082.1:0-7593 GCA_964456885.1 uncultured bacterium
GAAAAGCCCTTTCTCCTGCTTTGGAGCGGATATGAAGCCACGGAAGAGAGACCCTTTTGTCCGTTCCCACTGATGCAAAGTGGGGAAACAGGAGCGGATCGAGAGTCTTCGGATATCGCCCCCATAAATGCCGAGGGTTATAGGGTCGAAAAGCGTTTCGGCAATTTTGGGACTAAATCGCCGTGACGCAAAGTCGTAGATCGACTCATCTTCCCCTTTTAAGGGGGCGATGAACGGCTCGCGGAAAAGATGGGGAATAAGCATCGGCAAAAATGAGGTAGTAGAATGGAGTTTCCCTTTATAGAGGATAAACCGTTTAGCAGCCGATGGATCCGAGAGGATGATCTCTAAATTCAGCTCACGGATCAGTTGGAGGAGATGGGGATTGCGAGCTAGCGGAAAAGTACGGGGCCCTTTCTCAAAAAGGAACCCCTCTTCCCGGGAAGTGCGGATCCAACCGCCGAGTCGGGCCCCTTTTTCAAAAAGGGTAATCTTAGCTTTTGGATTTGATTTATAGGCAAACCAAGCAGCGCTTAAACCGGTGATCCCTCCGCCGAGAATTAAAATTCTCACGAAACTCTCATCGCTTTCCCTGTAGCGTGTGCGATCAGTAACCCCGACTCATCTTCTTTATAAATGAAAGCTCTCGTTTCAATAAGCCGCGGAGACTCTTTCACAATCTCTCCCCGCACGTAGAGCTTTTCTCCAATATTGGCGGGTGCCACATAGCGGATCTTCATCTCGGCAGTGACGGCAGCTCCACACACAATCCAAGCAAGGCGGGTCATCGATTCATCAAGAAGGGTAGCTAATACGCCTCCGTGCACAATCCCCTTCCACCCCTGATATTTTTGCGGAGGGGTAAACTCTGTAACCATTGCTTGTCCATCAATTTTCCAATCTAAACGGAGCCCATCGGGGTTATCCATCCCGCAGGCGAAACAGTAACGGTTATCTTCTAATTCTAATTTGCTCATACAGCTCTCGAAAATTGTCCTTTATTAAGATACGCGTCGAATGCCGAAGCGATCAGACGAATAAATAGCCTCCCTAATGGAGTCGCTATTAATTTATCTGGGGTCTCTGTGAGAAGCCCCTCTTCTTTCAGCGGTTCTAAACAACCTAAATGTGCATATTTTTTATCTATTTCAAAATGGCACATGAGCGATTGGATAATCTGATGTCGGAAAACGTCAATTTCATTGAGTAGATAGCCTTTATAAACAGGCAAGTGCTCACGACCAATAGAATGTTGATAGTCTACAATATTTTTCTTATTTTGGAAATAAGAGTTCTCTAAAAAACTGATCGAGGTGAGGCCAAACCCGATCATATCAGTCGCCCGTTGTACAGAGTAGCCCTGGAAATTCCGAGTGAGTCTTTTAGAGATATACGCTTTGGACATCGGATCGGTTGAGAGGGCAAAGTGGTCCATACCGATCGCGGTATACCCTCCGCGCATAAAACGGGCCCGCGCATCTACATAGATTCCAAATTTTTCCTCGGTCGAAGGGAGTGTCTCATCGGGGATCGCCTTTTGGTGCTCTTTCAACCAGGGGACTTTTGCATAGGAATAGAAAGCGATCCGATCTGGTTTTAACTCGATCAGTTTTTCTGCTGTTTTTGAAAATCTCTCTACGCTTTGATGGGGAAGTCCGTAAATCAGATCGACATTGATCCCCTCAAACCCTAATTCGCGAGCCTTATAATAAGTTTGGATCGTCATCTCTTCGCTCTGACGGCGGCGGATCGCCTCTTGCACAACCGGATCGAGATCTTGCACTCCAAAACTGACCCGATTAAAGCCGAGCCTCCTTAATAAAGAGAGCTTCTCTCCATGATCTGCATAAACGGTGCGTGGATCGATCTCGATCGAAATTTCAGCATCTGAAGCTATGTTAAAATGGAGGTGGATCTTTTCCATTAACTCTTCGAATTGAGGCCCTGTCAATGAGGTAGGGGTTCCCCCGCCTAAATGCAATTGGGTCACCTCTCTTTTTTTAGAAAAACTTTTGGCTGTCAACTCGACCTCTTTTAAAAGATGGGCTAAATAGAGGCTTTGTCTTTCAGGATTCCGATTCAAAACCACGGAACAGGCGCAAAAAAGGCACATTGTTTTGCAAAAAGGGATATGAAAATAGAGTGATAGAGGTTTTTCTGAAGAGTCAAACAGAGTCAGTTTCTCCCTCACCACCTCTTCTTGTATTGGGTGAAATTGGGGAGCTGTTGGGTAGCTGGTATAACGGGGGACAGACCGATTCCATTTTGCCAAAAGAGCCGGATCCACCTGGATGAGATCATTTTCCATATTTAATTTTCAGTTGGTAGCCAAACATCGGCACGGCTAAAACGATTAAACCTAATAAAAAAGAGGGGCGTAGCTGTTCATTCCATAAAGCAAATATAAGACAAACAAGTTGGGCAAAGATCGCAAATAGAGTCAGATACGGGTAGCCAGGCATCTTGAATTTGATCGGATGAGGGAGCGTTTTTCGAGCTTGGAATTGCGCATAGCAGATTGAGATCCAAACAAGTGATCCGGTAAAGCCAGAAAAGGCCAAGAGCATCACGTAGATCTGGTGTGAAGGGAAACAGCAAATAAAGAACAGGACAAACCAAAGAACGATGAATGTGAGCCAAGTCGCATTTTGCGGAGTCCCATGCTTTCCTAGTTGATTTAAGCGCCAAGGAGCCATCTGCATGCTCGAAAGGGCATGGAGAACCCTCACCGTCGCGTATAAACCACTATTTGCGCAGGAAAGGGATCCTGCGACGATCAAAAATGTAAATATTTTGGCAAAAGAGACAAACCCATAACTTTCTAAAGCGACAGCAAAAACAGATCCGTTGAGACTTGCCTGATTCCAAGGGTAGATTAGAGCGAGCAAAAACAGGGGGATGATATAGAGAGCTGAAACGATAAAGGGGATCTCTTTCATCGTCTTGGGCAACTTCGTGCTCGGCTCATGAGCTTCAGATGCGCTAAGGCCGATCAGCTCTGTTCCCTGAAAATTCAAAAGGAGGATCAAAATTGTGAGAAAGAAAACAGAAATCCCGTTAGGGAAAACCCCATCTGGAAGGAGGTATTGCCCACCGATAAATTCATGAGTAGAACCGACCCAGCCAAAAAAAATAAGGCTGGCTACAATAATGAAGCCGATAAAGAGGGCGACATGGGTAAGCGTCAACCAAAAAGCTGTGACCGAAAAGATTTTTACATGGCGGACATTTACATAGGTGATAAAGAGGCCAAAAATCACGGCCCAAGCATAGGGGGCTACCTGAGGGATAAAAGAGTGCATAAGGATCCCTCCTGCTAAACACTCAGCCGCAATGATCGTGACCCAATCAAACCAATAGGCCCAGCCGATTCCGCAAGCTAAAGTGGGAGAGATATACCGTTTAGCGTAGATCAAAAACGAGTGGTGGGTGAGATGATCATTGGCTGCCAGTTCTGCAAAACAGGACATCGTTAAATAGCTGATCAATCCGCCAAAGAAAAAAGCGAGAAACGCGAAGGGGCCGATCTCTTTGAGAAGATACCCATTTCCAAGGAAATAGACAGAACCTATTGTGCCCCCGACAGCCAAAGCGAGAACATGGTATTTTTTCATCACTCTTTGAAATGAGATATCAGGAGTCATAGAGCAAAGAATAATTGACTACAGTGATGATGTCTATACCGAAACAGCACTTCAGACTGTTTCAGTCTAATCATTCTTCACCGTATCGACAAGGCATTTTACCGCGTCAACGGTCATGTCGGGCTTGACTCCATGCCCTAAGTTTACGATAAAACCGGGATCTCCACGCATCGAGTCCAGTAGCGCTTGTGTCTTTTCCCGGATCACAGGAAGGGGCTCATAAAGGAGATCGGGGTTGAGATTTCCTTGGATCGCCATCGGCACTTTTTTGCGCATCTCTGAGAGAGGCTTTTCCCAGTCAAAACTGATCGCATCGGGTTGCAGCTGAATCAGCTCATCCACCCTCTGACAAGCCCCTCTCATAAATAAAATAACCGGAACTTTTGTCGCATCGATGATCCGCTTTAAATAGGGAACACAAAATTGTTTAAACTCTTCCTCTGTGAGCCGATCGGCCCACGACTCAAAAATCTGGATCGCATCAACTCCAGCCCTCTCCTGCATCTGGATATACTCGATGGTCGATTCAGTAATTGGATCGAGAAGAGCCGGATCTCCGTTGATGTAACTGGCAACAGTATAGGGCCCTCCACAGAATCCGATGAGAGGGACTTTTAACTGTGGTTTAATAATCCGAATCGCTTGTGCAATCGGCTCTAAGGTTTCAATACCGGAACGATTCAAAGAACCTTCAATCACTGGCCCCTCCCGAAAATCGAGGCTAAACCCGAGAGGGAGGGCGACCACTGTGATATCGGAGAAAAGGATTGCCGCATCGACCCCTATCTGTTCAATTGGCATGAGAGTCACCTCTGCTGCGAGCTCAGGGGTAAAGAAGAGTTCTCGGAGAGAGTGTTTTTGTCTCAGCTTCCTGTAAGAGGGCATATACCTCCCCGCCTGACGCATGAGCCAAACGGGAGGACGCGATCTGTTTTTCCCTTTAAGAGCTTCTAGAAGCATTCAATAATCTTTCTACAATTGCATCGGCGGTAAAGCCAAAATCTTGTGCTAAGTCGGCAGCAGGCGCTGAATGGCCAAAGCCTTCCAAGCAGACAGCGATCCCGTGGCGGCCTATGTATTTATGCCACCCGAAATCGGAAGCAGCTTCAATCGCAACACGGACGCCCAACTCCCCTTCCATCACCGATTTTTTATATTCTTCAGGCTGCTTCTCAAAAAGGGCCCAGCAAGGCATAGAGACAACGCGGACCTGTTTCCCGAGTTTTTCCAAACCGGCCGCAGCTTCTAAGGCTAAAGAGAGCTCAGAGCCTGTCGAGAAGAGGGTGAAGTCGGCTTTTCCTTTCTCTTTTTTAATGATATAGGCGCCCCTCCCAACCCCCTCTTCATAAGAGACATTGGTCTGCTCAAGATCGGGCAAATTTTGTCTCGACAAGATAATCGCAGTCGGCCCTTTGTAACGGAGAGCTCCGATCCATGCCATTTTCACTTCATGTGAATCGGCGGGACGGATCACATGCAGGTGGGGCATCGCCCGAAGCGCTGCTAGATGTTCAACAGGCTGATGGGTCGGTCCATCTTCTCCAAGGAAGATCGAATCGTGGGTAAATTGGTAGATCACATGATAAGGAGAAAGAGATGCGAGGCGAATCGCATTGCGCATATAATCACTGAAAGTGAGGAAGGTTCCGCAGAAAGGTTGGATCATCCCTGTTAAAGAAAGCCCAGCAGAAATCGCCGCCATCGCAAACTCTCTCACCCCATATTTCATATTGCGCCCGTTGAAATTTCCAGGCGTTACAATGGGATAAGCTTTCATCATCGTCTCATCAGATCCCGACAGATCGGCAGAACCACCGTAGAGTTGAGGAAGCGCTTTCGCAAGGAACTGGATACAGGCACCCGAAGAGGCTCTACTTGCAATCGGAGACTTCATCTGCAATTTTTTCAGATTCTCTTCGAGATCTTCGGGGAGATAGTGCGATTGCATCTCTTCATACTCTTTATGCAATTCTGGATAGGCAATCGCCCATCGGCGGAACATCTCTTTCCAATCCATCTCTAACGCTCCGTCTCTCGCCAATTTCTGCTCGAAAAATGTATGAACCGCTTGAGGAACATAAAACTCTTCCTTAGGCAATCCGAGAGCCTCTTTTGTAGCTGCTACCTCATCGGCCCCTAAAGGAGAGCCGTGCACTTTATGCGTCCCCGCTTTATGAGGAGAGCCTCTTCCAATGACTGTACGCAACACAACAAGGACCGGTTTTTCCTGTTTTTTCCTAATTTCAGAAAATACATGGTGCATCTGTTCGAAATCGTGCCCATCGCAATCGTAAACATTCCACCCATAGGCTTGATAGCGCATCTTCGTGTTTTCAGACATGCACTCCGATAGAGGGCCATCGAGACAGATATTATTTGCATCATAGATCACGACGAGGTTGTCAATATTGAGATGCCCTGCAAAAGAAGAGGCTTCTGAAGAGATCCCCTCCATCATACACCCATCACCTGCAACACAGTAGACTTTACTATTAAAAATAGGGTAATTTTCCCGATTGAATTTCGCCCCTAGTAGTTTGATTCCAAGGGCCATCCCCACCGCATTCCCGATCCCCTGTCCGAGAGGCCCTGTCGTCGCCTCAACACCGTCTGTCACCCCATATTCTGGGTGGCCCGGAGTGTGGGAGTGGAGTTGACGAAACCGCTTGATCTCATCGAGAGAAAGTTTAAATCCCGACAAGTGGAGACACGAATAGAGCCACATTGAACCGTGCCCAGCTGATAATACTAACCGGTCCCGGTTCGCCCATTTTGAGTTTTTCGGATTGTGTCTTAAGAGGAGGCCATATAAATAAGCACCCACCTCCGCACATCCCATGGGCATTCCCGGGTGGCCAGAATTCGCCTTTTGGACCGCTTCGATAGAGAGTTGTCTGATTGAATTAGCGATTTTAGTCAGTTGTTTTTTGAGGTCTTCGTCCATAAAAAAGGGTCTCTACATTTCAGTTTATCAATCTATTTTGAGGAAGAGAGGCAAAACCTGCAAGAGCTATATACCGCTCGTGATTCAAGACTCAGCTTTTAGTACAGGTTCTAAGAGACTGTTAGCAGTCTCTTAGACGGGATACTGAAAACCCCTATTTTCATTTTTTTGCCTATGCATAAATTTAAAAAAATGGAATTATATACGTCTTAAATTTACTCGCGAGTTTCCCATGCACACAAACGAATCAAGCCTTCAACTGCGCCCACCTACAGCTCCTACTCTAACGGGAAGAGAATTGAACCTTCCTTCGAATCCCAATTGGATGAATAGAGCTGTCCGTTGGCTTAAAAATGGGGAGATTCACCCTCTTCGTAAAATCACAACAGTTGCCGTAGCAGCTCTCACTCTATTTACCATCGGTTTTCTATTTGAACAAACGGCCCCTTTTCTTACAGGTATCACCCTATTTTCTTTCCTTTGGGCAATCAGAGAAGTCTGCTTGATAAGCATTGAAAGATCCCAAGTTAAAGAAGGATCAATCCGCTCAGAAAATCAAGTAGCATCAAGTGAGGCTTTAGCCAAACACTCTACCGCTACATTGGAGACTGAAGATCAAGAAAGAGAAATAGATGAGTTGTTGGTTCAAAAAATCGATGAAGCCGTTAGAAACAGGTCAAACCGAGAAGATCGAGACCCATCCGAGTCAAAAATAGATCAGTCGTTCCGGAGAGAATTAGAAGACCTCTTAACTCAAGAACTAGCGGAGCTATCGGATGTAGAAAGCACACAAGGTGAATTCGTAGAACCTTCAGCCGAGGAACTAGAAAATGTGATGCTATCTATCCTAACGATTAGACATCTTGACTGTTTAGCGCCCATTATAGAGATGTTCGGCGGAGAAGAAGCTTATAACCAAATTCCCCCATTCACATTTAAGGGGAGCGAAAATATCGATACTGTTTCTTTACAAGATCTCCCTCACCCTATTTCAAAAGGGGAAAC
>CAYWDE010000083.1:0-7574 GCA_964456885.1 uncultured bacterium
AAAGCCCACCTTTTTAAACCTCTACACCATCACCAATCACCATCCCTGGATCCACCCCAAAAAAACAGATGGGTACTTAAACACATTTGCCTACACCGATTGGGCTCTCGGATTACTGATTGAAGAATTGAGGAAGAGAAATCTGTTAGAAAAAAGCATCCTCTTTATTTATGGGGATCATGGACAAGAGCTTGAAGACCGGAGCCCCCACTTTGAGATCAATCTCAATCTGACCCAAGATACTCTCCACGTTCCACTCCTGATCTATGCTGAAGGGAGGATCCAAAACCCACAAAAAATTGAAACAGTCTCCTCCCAAATCGATCTCCTCCCCACGCTACTCGATCTCTTAAATCTCTCCGATCTCCACCAAAGCCTTGGGAAAAGTCTTTTAAGGCCAAGCGCCTCCCCCATTTTCTTCAGCCACCCCTTCGATGTGCCGATTCGGGGGTGCAGAGAGGGAAATTGGAAATATCTGATCCAAGAAGATCGGGAAGAGCTCTACGATCTCAACACCGATCCAGAAGAGAAAATCAACCGAATTGGGCAAGGGACTCCTCTCAAAGAGAAAACAGAGGTTTTTTTTACCTCTTTAGACCAGCTCTATTCGGAACACCCTTCAGAAAAAAAAGAGAGCCCCCTCCATCTCGATTTCAGAGATTCTCTCAAGTTGAGCGACCAAAAATTGGAAGAAGAACTAAAAAACCACCCCCATATTTTTTCTCTCTCCCTCTCAAACTGTTTACTCCTTACAGACAGAGGGATTGCTGCAGCGCTTCACGCTTGCCTTAAATTAGAGACTCTTCACCTGAATGGAATCGATGAGATCACCGGCTCAAATTGGCCCCCCTCCCCTCACCTCACCTACCTAAAAATTTTTAACTGCCCCTATCTCAAAGCAGACTGGATAAAAAAGCTCCCCTCTCTCCGAATTTTACAGCTGGAAGGGTTGCTCTTTTCAGATGAAGATTTAATTGAACTAGCTCAAACACAAAGAAATCTCTCTGCAATCCATTTTTCCAATATGAGCCATATCACCGACCGGGGGCTAAAGCCCCTCCTTGAAGCCAATGAGCACTTAGTTATCGTCTCTGTCTCCGATTGTCCCCACGTAACACCTGCATGCCTAGATTCCATTCAAAGCAAAATCCTCCGCTATAAATCGGTCAATGGATTATAATTTTTAACTATGGATGGGGTCATAATTGCTTCTGATCAGACACTCGAGTGGATTTTGCCCTGGTGGTTAGAAAACTACCGAAAGCACAATTCCCATCCGGTCGCTTTCATCGATCTCGGCCTCTCCTTTGAAAAAAAAGATTGGTGCAAAAAGCATGGAGAATTCATCCCATTGCGGGTCGTCGATTTTGCAGAGGAGACAGACCCCGAAACCGCCAAACAGTGGGAAGAGGAGTTTGGGCGCCATTTTTGGGGAAGCCGGGATGCCTGGTTTAAAAAGCCCCTCGCCTGTTTAAAATCCCCTTTCGAAAGAACTGTCTGGATCGATATCGACTGCGAGGTGAGGGCTCCGATCACCCCCCTCTTTCAATATGCCGACTCCCCTTCTGGTTTTGCGATGGCCAAAGAGCAGGTAGACCCCTCAAAAGCGTTTCAGATCTATAATTCTGGAATTATCGTGTTTCGGCAAAACCATCCTCTGTTAAAGGAGTGGGCCGATCTCTGTTTGACCCGAAGCGGTCAGTTCCGGGGCGATCAAGAGGCCTTTTCCCATATGATCGCCGAAAGAAAAATTGGGATCGATGAAGTGCCGCCACTCTATAATTGGAGCCGATGCAGAGAAGATCGGGACGATGTCGCTATCCAACATTGGCACGGCCACCATGGGAAATACGTGATCAGAACTTTAATTGGCTCCTAGAGCATATTGTAACTGGAGCAGGGTGTGCCTTGCATAGAGAGAGGCACGTATTTCATTGAGAACATTGCACCCAAGTCGGTTGTAATGCATGTGTAGCATACTTTGATAAATCGGATGGAGCTGGTCAGGAACAAGCCCTCCCGCTTGAGATCGGAAGAATTGGGCCGCTTCGCTTCTGAGTCTAGAAGACTCGTAAAAAATAGGTTGGGTATCAAGTGATTTAGCAAGAGAAACTAACTCTTTTTTATGATTTCTATATCCTTTAAGCCCCGCCTGATTCGCAGGATCATTTGGAAGTATGCGCAAAAGATCTTCTTCTTCAAGGCCGAAGCTTTTTAAGAAACTAATCCCGCTAATTGCATGTAAAACAGATTCATCGCATAAAAGTTTTTTATTCGCAATTGCTTGGAGCAGATAAAGGGAAGCGCTACTATCAGCACAAAATAGATTCTCAGCAATCTCGCATAAAGCAGCCCCGCCATACCGTTCAATTTCTCTTTCGTAATTTGCTAAAATGATATTTCTTATCAGACCAGTTTCCATCCAATTTATTGAGAACTTTTCTAGGAGAAAAATGGTTTGAGAAAACGCTTCAGAAGATGAGAGTTTGATCCGAAAACGGAGATGTGCATCTGGATCTCGATATCTGAGAAAAAACCAACTTGTAGGACCCGTTATTTTTTGCAGTTCTTCTAAAAAAAGGGAAAGATGCTGCAGGAGGAACCGATCTTGCCCTTCTGCCTCCAAGTAAATCTTGGCAAATACCCATTCACTGCCAGGAAGTTTCCACCGATTCCTATAGGCAACTGGTAAATATTTTTTTATAAAAATGGGTGGTTTTTCGGCATACGCCTGATTTTTTAAAAGGGATACAACAATTTGAGAACAATGGGAGCCAGCCTCTGTCTGAACCAGGTTCCGGCCAGGCAGAGTTTCTATAAAACGCAACGTTGAGCCTTTCTTTAACTGTGTGGCAATTTCGTGAAGATGAGCTGGATGATTTCGATCGAGAAGTAGATGTTGGTCTCCTCGAGCAAGAAAAAATAAAGGGGGCAGATTCCACTCATTGGCCCAAGCAATAAACTGGCGGGTGACCTGTTCTAACGTCTGTTGAACAAAGGGGGCTGAACGTAAAATCCATTGAGCTGGAACAAGAATTGTTTTTCCAAAGCGGATCCTGGGGAGGAAAATAGCTAACTCCTCTATTTTCCCCCATGAAAAAGGGTGGATATAGGTTTGTTTTGCAAGGGTCACCTCACGCATAAAACGAAGAGGAAGTGGGGCATAGGAGAGGTTTAAAAGATTCCCTGCGCAGGCATCAATTTCGCCCTTTCCTTCAGAAAGGGTTAAATAGAGACGATCCGAAGAGGCTCCGACATAAATATCCTCTAAGGAAAGAGACCCCGCTTCCCCTTTTTTCCCTTCAATATCCAATTTCCAAGATCGGAGAGCAGGATGGATTGCTACGTTTGCGCTCCGGACCGAGGAAGGGAAGTAGGAGAGCTCCATAAATAGAGTTCCCTTTGAGAGAGATTCTTCTAATCGGATAAAATCACCGATTTCTTCTCTTTTTTCTTCGGTTAAAAGATCTAAAAACCGTCCCGTAGTAGCGGAGCCCTGCCAAGTAGATTGGCAAAATAGAACAGAAAAGAGCCCTTTTTCTAGCTCCTCCAGAGAATCTGCAAAAATTTTACAAAAAACATCTGTAGAGAGAGGCGCTTTAGTTGGGTTAGGAAGCGGTTCCTCAGCCAGATGAAAGAGATGAGTCAGAAGCTTCTCATCTAAGACAATTTCCTGTTTTTTTGCATAAAGGGACTCTTGCCAGGCACTGGCAAGCCAGTTTTGCCACTGTTGTGCAATTTTTGACGGCCTATTTACCGAAGGAGCAAGTGGGCTGTTTAAATAGGAACCGAGCCCTTTCTCCTCATCTAAGAGGTCAAGCAGACTAACAGTTCTATGAACCCCATATTTTTCCAAAAATCTTTCGTGATAGGATTTCAGCGACAAAACAGGGGGTTGGATCGCAGAAAGCTTCCAAAGAAAAGCGGCCGCTTTTTCAATCTCATTTGAAACTTCTCTGGGAAGCTGAAAAATACTGGCATCGTTCACTGCATCTACTTGAAGATACGTTTGGGCTTCTACCAGCGCCCCCATTTCTTTCTGCAACGCTGAAAGAAAGTGTTCTCCTTCCCCTAACGGGCAACGGTTGTATCTAGCAATTTTTTCCTCAATAGATGGGATATAAGGGAAAATATCTTCAAAAGGGGAAGAAGTTAATAGAGAAGGGAGGAGGCCTGGAAGAAGAAATTGGTTAGTTAAAAGCTCGCGTATTACCCCCGTTGCTTTTTGCCAGTCTAACTGAGGAAAGTTCCCCTCTAATTTTTTTAATAATTCTCCAATCGGCACCCGTTCTTCTGCTAAGGCGAATAGAGAAGCAACAAATTTTGTGACATGAATTGAGAGCGCCTTCTCTGTCTTCAATTCAATCTTCCCCGGCTGACGGATATAATTTAGAAAAGCCCTCCCTTTACTGAATGTTGCAAGCGGGTTCAAACGGACAGGAAGAGATAAGAAAAGACTCTCGTCAGAATAGA
Organism: uncultured bacterium; assembly: GCA_964456885.1. GTDB lineage: Bacteria > Chlamydiota > Chlamydiia > Chlamydiales > SM23-39 > REEB52. The sequence goes on from CAYWDE010000083.1 coordinate 4,474, forward strand.
GTTTTTGGATTAAGGCATACACCCATTCCATATCAGGACGAGCTCTCTTATACGTTTTAAGAAGATCCAAGGAAATTTTCGCCTTTGTAGACCACGATCCTGTCGAAATGAATGAAAAGAGGCCAAAAGGGGTCGCCCTAGTTGACATCCGCAGCGCATAGTTAAGGAGACTCAGAGCTGCCTGATCCGGATTTTTCAAAGGCCTTTTTTGCAGAGAGGCATATAAAGAAGGGGAAGCAATAGAAATCGACTCTCGGAATAACTCGCTTTGATCATAAACGCTGAAGATCGTATCGATCCAATTTTCTTTAGAAAGAATCTTTTCACATTCTTCCATCGGATAAATGGGTGTTCTTACAAGAAAGAAAGGGGCTGAAATAAATAGAGGTTCACTCATGGATAAGCAGGGGTAAATGCCAATTCATTTTAGTGTCCGACAAAGATAGTAGGGTGAGAAAAATCCCTACAGATCCCTCAAGAAAACCCACCTTGCTCACCTCTGTAGAAATCCCGCTTCGGCAAGGCTCGATGTCTTTAAACCCGAAAGGAGCAGCCAGATTATAATAGGTCAGAAGCATCTCTTTCAGACTATCCACTTGAGTAAAAAGCTTCTCATGCCCAGCCTCTTTAGCCATTTCGTTTGTGATCAAAAGCAATCCGGCAACTCCATGACAAAGTGTTGGACCGGGAATATTCCACTCCTCCCTTGTTCGAGAAAAAATGCTCTCAAAAGCACTAGATGAAAAATTTTGGAGTTTTTTATTATCGATCGCTTTTCCTGCAAGAAATAAGGTTCTTGCGATTCCAGGAGCACCATAACACCAAGCATCTCTAGAAGGGGTATAACTCCCCGTTCTTTTTTCCACCTCTTCTTCCCAGGAGATTGTATAAGGCCATTGAACCATCCCGTTATTTACAAAAGATTTTTCGCAAATCCACTCTCCTATCCTGGCAATCGCCTCTTTCTGACCTTCTATTTCAATTCCTTTCAGAGAAGCTACTGAAAGAAATGCGAGAATTCCTGTCACTCCATGTGCAAGACCTAAGTTAAAATTTCCCTTAAAATTTTCCTTTCTACGTGAAGCGTTTGTTGGATCTGAAGGAGAAGCCAGCCAGCCAGGAATCCATCGATCGTCAATAAAGAGCGGTTGGCTTATTCGAACCAGCGTCTTAACAATCGATTCGGCTAATTGGAAAAATCTCGGGTCGGAAAGATTTTCCAATGCATAGCGCCCGATCCCAGAAATCCCCTGAATAGGGTCGTATAACCTTGAAGAAGAAGGTCGGTTCAGACAGATATTTTGCTCAATAGGCTCTAAATAAGAAGATGTAACACGATTTAAAAGATGTGTATGGAGAGTAGTGAGCATCCGTTGATAACGGGCACCCTCTATAGATGCCTCTTTTAGAGCAAAACAGACTCCTGCAACTCCACTAAAAAGCGATAAAGATTGGATCCCCTCAGTTTCAATAGCTTCTTTAATTTTGAGAACATAGCTGTGAACAATCGACACCTCTTTCTTTTCTAAAAAACCTTTTTGCTCTAAGTATGAAAAAAAGAGAAGCAAACTTGGGTATCCATTTGCAAGAGCAAGATCTCCCCATGTTGAAATGGGGCCATTTACGGGGTCTGGGTTTCCGTTTCCTATATCAAGGGAAAATCCCCTCACAAACGATGGATCTCCCATTTTCTGGAAGATCTCTTGAAAATTTAGAGGTATTGTTTCCATTAAACTAGGTACCATTCTACCAAAATATTTAAAACTAGGGTTTGATTCGCTTTTGATCGATCAAAATTTCAATATACTTGAAGCTTGCCTTAATTTTTTAAGGCAAGCCGGGGATTTAACGATTGCAGTCGTCGGTATGGCCGCATCGGTTTTGCGTTGGGCAATAGTGAGAATGGTTACAATCATCTGTCCGATTACATGTCTCACAAGTAGCATTCACCGTACATCCATGAGAAGGGACATCTTGAGGGGTGTCGGGATTTTTTTTCTCCCGGATTGAGAGATCCAAATTATAAGGATCTTCTTCTGCTGAAGAAAGAGTGCTTTCCGTCCAAAAACGGTTTTTTATTTTTGTTGACTGTTGAGGCTCGCTAGATCCCTCAATTTGTGGGAACCTGGTTTCAGAAAGTGGATTAATTTTCATAGAAACTCCCTTTTAGATTGCAAGAAATTTTGCAATCGACAAGGCATCCTAAAGAAATATTTTTAAAGAGTCAACTCAAAATATTTAAAGAATTGAAAAAGAAACTAATCTCTCACTATTTTCAGCAAGGTAAGCGGTCCGGGCTACCTGGAGGCCATCAAGAATCCCCTCTTCATACCGGAAATGGGGGTGGAGCTCTAGCTCTGGATAATCGTTGGGCTGGAGGAGATCCTCCTCCGTAATGTGGGGAATGATTCGGCGAGCGGTAGCCAAAACCTTTTTTTTCTGACCCTCAATCAACTCATCGAAGAGCTTTATCATCGTTTCTTTTTCTCTGCTTTTGAAAAAAACTCCTCATGAGTTCGGCCGCTTCTGCCTCAAGGACGCGAGGGGTGATTTCTAGAGTGTGCATCGGATGCTGGTTTTGGAAGAGATCGATCCAACTCCCATTAGCCCCTACCCGGAGGTCGGGCGCTCCCCAAACAAGCCGTTTGACCCGGGCGGCAAGGAGAGCCCCCGCACACATGCAGCAGGGCTCTAAAGTACAATAGAGAGTTGTATCGGCAAGGCGCCAGTTAGAAAGAGCCTCGGCCCCGGCCGAAAGGCAGATCATCTCTGCATGGGCTGTCGCATCTTGAAGGAGCTCAACTTGGTTGTGCCCCCTGGCAATGATCCGATTATTATGGACTAAGACTGCCCCTACAGGAACCTCATCCGCCTCAAAAGCCTTTTTGGCCTGTTTTAGCGCTTCCCGCATGAACTGTTCATCAAGCTGGTGCATGGATCTTTTGCTGCAGGGTTTTGATCTGTTTTTTCAACGCTTCGGTATCCTTCTCATATTTTTTTTGAACACCGGCAATTTTATCGTTTTGACGGGCAATTTCTCTCTGGAGAGAAGCGATCGTCTTTTCTAACGACTCCTGTTGAATGTTTGAAGCGAGCTTTTT
>CAYWDE010000084.1:0-7536 GCA_964456885.1 uncultured bacterium
AACAGCAGTGACTTTCCAATCAGCTACAACCCCTTTTAAAAAGGCTTTTTTTGCATTGAGCCTAAATTTGCCGCTGAAATCAAAAGGCTCTCCTTGAGAAATAGAGATCCCTTTTGCTTGGACATCTTGAAATGCGAGCTCTTTCTTAAAGAGGCGCCAAATCACGGGGCGTAATTTTAATTCTGCTACCCCTACATCGATCCCGTTTCCTTGAATAGAGACCCCTTTGAGATCGATCTGATGAGGAATTGTCCCCTCTAATTGATCAATCGTTACCTGAAAACCCGACTCTTGAAGAGCTCTTGTTAAAGTATTCTGAATGTATTTTCTCCCTATATTGCTCTGAACCACTGCATAGAGGCCTGCTAAAAAGAGAAAAAGTAGTAAGAGTCCAATGCCGATTTTTTTCATCAGAAAGCTTGTCCTATAGATGCATAAATTCTAAATGCGGGATCCATTTCCCGCCGATCAAGGGGGAATCCCACGTCAAATCGGAGAGGGCCGAAAAAAGTGAAATAGCGGAGACCCACTCCGACCGATTTGTACCATTTGGCATCCACTGTCGGCATTTCGCTTAGAGTTACTGTACCGAAATCGGCGAAGGGGACAAGTCCGATAGTCTCTGTGAAGCGGAGGCGGGTCTCTGCGGTTAAGAAGATCGCCGATCTGCCCCCAAGTGGCTTATCGATCTCATTAAGGGGGCTGACCGTTAAATAGCGGTAGCCTCGTAAATCGTCTTCGGAACCTCCTAGGAAAAGGATCGGCAAGGGGACATACTCTTGTCTTGCTCCAGCGATCGATCCGAATTGGAGTCTTCCAGCAAAGACGACCCACTTGCGAAAAAGGGGAAGATAAAAAGTCGTAGTGAGCCGCTGCTTTATAAAATGTTGGTGCCCATACTCTAGGGATTGAAACAGCTGGGGCTGATAGACAACTGTACAGCCTCTTGTCGGATTGAGCGGATCGTCTGTTGAATTGTATTTGGCAAAGATCGGTATATCGATCAAGAGGTAGGTCCCATTGTTTGCACTGTTGGCAACATTGATATGTTGCACCTCGAGCCCAATTGAAAAATTGCTACGGCTGTCCATTTTCCGATCGAAATAGGTGGCTCCCCGATAGGTGAAGGCGATGAAAGGATGGATATGTTGCCTCTCGATTTGTCCGAGAGCCCGCAGCGTCTGATCCATCGCTAAAAAATCGGGTTTTTTGTAGGTGAGAGTCCCAGCTAGATACCGTTTAGAAAATTCCCCATCGAGGCTAAGGATCTCTCCCATTCCCCGGATATTCCGGTTGGTCCAAGTGAATGTCCCTCCTGGCCCATCGACCGTGGCATAGAAGACCCCTAAAGTGATCTGTTTATGCTTCGCTTCTGCTAGGCTCATTTTGATCGGGAGCTCCCCCTGTTCATTAAGCTGATCATCATGGGAAATCAGGACAGAACTAAAGAGGTTGCTATTGAGGAGCCTTTTTTGGGTCTCCTGCACATAATCGGGGTTGTAGATTTGACCCTCTTCCCACCCCACTCTTCTGAAAACAAACTCAGGTTGGACACTTTTCAATCCCGACATTGTCATAGGCCCAAATTTTGAAAGGGGCCCTTCATTGATGCAAGCGGCCGCTTCCACCTCTTTGGTCTGCATATCGACGACCACTTTTCTTTGTTCGACAGTGGCGAGAGGGTAGCCGCAGCGGGAAAGTTCTGTCAGTAGGTTGAGCTCCGCATTCACAATATTCACCGAATAGGCGGGACTCCCAATTTTCAAACCTAAAGATTGGGGGGTGAAGGGGGCGCAGCAGGGGATCTCCGCAAGTTTGCCGCAATCTCCTTGATACACTTCATAAGAGGCGATTTTGTATTGGGGCCCCGGATGGATCAGGATATTGACTTGCACCGTTTCTGGTTGCAGCAACCGGAGGTCGGAGGTGATGGTCGCATCGTAATAGCCGTAGGCGCGGAGAACCTTGAGCATTTCGGGGATATCGCCTGAGACGCGGTAGCGGATCCCGTTGATCGAAGGGGGAGGGCGGTTTTGGAGAGTAACTAGATCAGAAGCATCGATAAGCGAATTCATTGCCTGTTCATCATTTAGACCGATGAAACGGATCTCATAGGGGAGCGCCGAAAGAACTAAAGGGGCCAACAAGGCTAACAAACATTTCATGCTAATAGGGGATTGTGCCGGAACAAAAACAGTTCGTCAAAAAAAATCGTCTGAACTATAGTTCTTTGAGCATGATTAGAACAAAATCTAAAGAGATTTATGAGAGAGCCTGTAGCGTAATTCCCGGCGGAGTCAATTCCCCTGTCCGCTCGTTCCGCCATTTAGGGATGCCACCTCTGATTGTTGAATCGGGGGCGGGTTCTCAAATTCGGGATGTCGACGGGAATACCTATATCGATTTTTGCTGCAGTTGGGGCGCTCTAATCCTCGGCCATGCCCATCCAGATGTGGTGAAAGGGGTCTGTGATCAGATGGGGAGAGGCTCCTCTTTCGGGATCGCGACAGAGATTGAGGAGCGGATCGCCACTAAACTTGTCGGGCTCCTCCCATCGATTGAGAAAATCCGGTTTGTGAGCTCGGGAACTGAAGCGACAATGACTGCGATGCGGCTAGCGCGCGGTTTCACAGGGCGAACTAAAATTGTGAAATTCAGCGGTCATTATCACGGCCATAGCGACTCTCTTTTAATTCAAGCGGGCTCTGGCGTTGCGAGCCTCAATCCGCTTGCAACCTCTTTAGGCGTTAACTTAAGCACGATCAAAGATACGATTTGTCTCCCGTTCAATGATTTTGAAGCGGTACGCGCCCTTTTTAAAGATTCAACCGATATTGCTGCAGTGATTTTGGAGCCGATCACCGGAAATATGGGTGTTGTGTTGCCAGAAAATGGATTTCTTGAACTCTTACGCGAGGAGACAGAGCGGAATGGGGCCCTACTCATTTTTGATGAGGTGATCACCGGATTTAGAGTCGATCTTAGAGGAGCGCAAGGGCTTTATGGAATTCTCCCCGATTTGACCTGTTTGGGGAAAGTGATCGGAGGGGGATTTCCCGTCGCTGCTGTAGGCGGTAGAAAAGAGATCCTCGATTGTTTAGCTCCCCTTGGCAAAGTCTATCAAGCGGGAACTTTATCGGGGAATCCGGTCGCTATGAGAGGGGGCTTAGAGACCCTCGCCCACATTGAACAGGAAGATTTTTATCCCCGGCTACAAAAGAAAACTGAAAGGATGACCCGTCCGATCGAAGAGGTGTTAGCTCGTAAAAAAATGGATGCTTGTCTACAGAAGGCGGGCTCGATGTTTAACCTCTTCTTCGGCGTCAGACAGGTCCGTTCTAAAGAAGATCTAAAAGGGCTCAATGAGGCGATGTTCGTCCAGTTTTTTCAGTACCTGTTTGAAAGAGGGATTTATATCTCCCCTTCATCACATGAGGCGTGGTTTCTCTCTTCAGTCCATCTCGATAGCGAGATCGATTATGCATCAGAATGCATCGTCACATTTTTAGAAGAAAATTTATGAATATCTGTTTTCAACGCCCTTATCCTCTCGAAGATTTGCAGGAAGGATGGGAAAACGCTAGAGTGACCTTTCGCACATCCGATGGGACGAAAAAGACCCGATTTGAGATTTTAAATGTAAAAGATAGAGATCTCTATTTACATGAACCTACTAAGTTAATAGCGCTAAAATGCTTAGCTCTTTTTATCGCCGGACTTCCTCTCTATTTTTTGATTTATACCATTCAGTCTCTAATGAGATTACCGGTGATCGCGCTGATTCACCGTTCTTCAGATGTTCTATATAGGCAAATGAAGAAAATTGCATCTATTCCCTATTATTTTCTCCTTCTCGAATGGGCTGCTCTCTATGGTTTTTCCAATCCCCTCGAGGGACGAGCTAAGTTTGCGAAAATCGAGAGGGAGTTCCATGAGGGGAAAACAAGGAATGTAGATTGGCTCCTTCAGGAGGAATCTTTTTCAACACTTTGTTACAATGCGATAATGGAAAAAGAACACGATTTGACCCTGTTTGCTGGATTTTGTCTACAGCCGTTAGGAAGTATTGATTCTTCGGATGTGATTACGGTAGAGATTCTTCAGAAAGGCGTTTAATCTCTAAGTGAGATTCTGCGATGAGGATCTTTTTCTGATTCACCTCAATAAGATAGAGCATCGTTTTTGGACTGATCATCCTTTTTTCTAAGATTTGGATCGCCGCATTCTCCATCCCTTTTTGAAGTCGGTTTTGGATCAACTTGCGCAGGAACCAATAGGAGAGCCCTAGTAGGCCGATCAGAACAATCAATGATAGAAACATTTTAGCAAAAGCGGCTCCAAGATCGCCTGGCGGCATTTGAGGCGCTAATTGAGAGATCTCTAAAGAGGTCTGACCTAGAGCTGTTAGCTCACCATTTTCATCAGGAGTGTAAATCGACATAATCAACAACTATGAAAAACTCCCTATTTCTTAGCAAATAAAAACGGGAAGTCCACTCCTAAGAACCCCTACTAGTACCGGATATCAGCCAGTTTTTAGGTTCTTTTTAGTGTGCAAAAAGGTTTTTAATCGTTCTCAAAGTCTTCCCTATTCACAAGGATTTGGCTATTAGAAGGGCTAGGCTCCGATATGGGTTCCTCATAGGCAACGCGATCATCAGCGGTTTTCGGAGAAAAGCAATCGTAAATACGCTCTACACTCGATTGAATGGCTCCTGCTATTGCGCTAGGAAGAAGGAAAATAGAGCCGACCATCTTACAAAATAATTTTGCAATTTTTTCTGCTGCACTATTTTCAATCAATAGATCTGTGTGGACCATTTTCTGTCTTAAACGCTCTGCAGAATGGGAAGCAAATAAAGTATATTTAGCAAAGAGGAGATTCACTCTATTTTCCCAAGAGGGTTTAAGAGGTTCTGGCCTGATAATGAGGGTAGGATGGGCCGATATTGGTGTATGAGACTCTGCTCTAGTTACATCAGACATGGTATACCTCTTACATTAAGTTAACGAAATCTTGTAACTCACCAAAGATGTATATGCTCGCTTAATTATTTTGGCAAGGGGATTTTAATAGAATCTTTAAAAAGGCCGCGAGAGGGCTCCCGCGGCTCGTACAAATTAAACAGGTTTTGGTTTTGAGAAAGAGAGATTGCTGAAGTAAGTAGAAATCGAATCTTTCAACTCACACCCTTTCTGATAACTTTTCTCTCCGGCAGTTTTCACTCCACCCATCAATGCTATTGGAATTAATGCGGCTGCAAAAATTACTTTTAGGGCTGCTTTGCCTACTTTTTCGAGTGTGCTTGTTATTTCTGCTTTCTTGTTGATATAAGTGCTGATGGATTTTAGTGAAGAGGCACAAAAATTCAAATATTGGTTTAGTCTTAGGTCTGCTGCTGCTGCGAATTGTGTCGCGTATTCTCCGCTTGTGTTTAAAATTGAATTCGAAATGCTTAAACTCATATTGCTCCTGCTTGTTTGATTAAAAAGATTTTCTAAAAAAAATCACTACATTTATACACCCTTTTTTGTTATTTAGGCAAGAGTTGCGGCTTGTTATATATATATTAAATTAAAATTATAATCGAAAAAATCCACTTTCTATCAAGAGGGGAAAACGGTATCCTATTTAGTATGAAATCTCCTCTAGTCTCTAAAGGTTGGATCGCCCTCGATATCGATGGGACGATCACTCTCGATAAGTATAGCGTCCCGAGTGCTGTGACCGATTTCTTGCGGAGTTTGCAAAGAGATGGGTGGAATATCGCGATGGCTACAGGGCGCCCTTTAGCTTTTGCGCAGATGGCCCTTTCTGAGTTTGATTTTCCCTACACTTTTTTAGCGCAGAATGGTTCTCTTGCTTTAGAGATGCCTGAAAAGAGGCTCCTCTTTAAATCTTATATCTCCTCTACCTCCATCCCCCTTTTAGAAAAAGCTTATGAGGGGATCGATAGCGATTTCTTGATCTATGCGGGATTTGAAAAAGGGGATTTTTGCTACTGGCGCCCGAAACACTTCTCAAGAGAAGATCTCCATTACCTCTCCGATTTGCAAAAAAGGCAAAAGGAGAAGTGGGAAGAATTAAGTCAGTATCAGCACCTCCCCATCGACGCATTTCCCTTAGTGAAATGTTTTGGAGATGAAGCGAGAGTGAGCTGCATTGCAAATCGTCTAAGATCTTTTGGCCACTTTGAGGTGGCAAAAATCAGAGATCCTTTCGCCGAAGGGTACCAGATTCTCCTGGTCACCGACCAGAAAGCGTCTAAAGGGAATGCCCTTTTAAAAGTGCTTCAGCTTAAAGGGCGCGGTCAACGGATTATCGCAGCGGGCGATGATGAAAACGACATCAGCCTTTTGAAGGTGGCCGATGTAAAAATTGCGATGGCCCACGCTCCAGAGACTCTGCAACAAGTGGCGACTTTCATAGCGCCCCCAACAAAAGATTGTGGAATCATTGACGCCCTTAAAATAGCGGTCCGCAATGCTCACTGAAGAGTTAAAGAAACAGATCCGCACGATCGATCTCGCTGTCTTAGCCGGGCAAAAACGGCAGAGCCCTCGGACAGGCTTTATTCACCTTTTCCCAAACGAGGAGACAACAGATACTATCCCTCTCTACGAAAATTTCTGTTTTGCCCTCGCCCTTTTTAGACAAAAAACTGCCGATAGCGTCACAGAGGGGAAGGAACTTCTAACACGGCTTCTCGCTTTCCAAAATTCCGATGGCCATTTTCCCGTCTATCTCCACGAGTTTCCCCGCTGTCACGATTTTCAGATGCCATTAAAAATAGCGCCGATTTTGATCTATTTACTCCGCCATTTCTCAGCTGTTTTAGGAGAGCTAAAGAGCAAAATAGCCGATGCATTAGAAAAAGCTCTTTCGAAATGCCCCGAAAAACCTGCTTGGGAAAATCGGTACCGGGCTTGCCGAGGGCTTTCTCTTCTCCCTGTCGATACAAGCCGATTTTCACCCTCTGATTGGACCGAGTGGCTGATCACTGCACAGCTCGCCGGGCAAACCGAATTTGAGATCCCCTATGACGCCTCGCTCCAGCTCTTAAGAGGGACCGATATCCAAGAAAAGGGGGAACCTCGTCCCAATCCGGTAGAATGGCTTTTAGCAGAAGGGCAATTTTCCCCCCGCCTTCTTCGGGATCACCCCCATCAGTTGTGGTGTGCCCCCCTTTTCCCCCTCTCCTATACCCCGATTGAGATTCCACAAAACTCATTCCAAATTTTTTGGCAGGGCTCCACCCTCCACTCTCTAGTTGCTAAAGGACTCGTCTTCGATCTTTCCGAAGGGGTAGAGATGGGACGGAGTGACCTTTTTGAAGTGACCCTATTTACAGATATCTCTCCCGAAACAATTCTCCTTGTGGAGGGGCGCAAAGCGACCACTTTCCAACTCGGCGAGACAATCACCATCCAAACCCCTCAAAAAACAATAAGTCTGAAATTGGAGTTGACCCAAGGGTCGGGCGACTTTTTTGGACATATTTTCCGTGCTAATCGCCCCTCTCAAGTTTGCAAAGG
>CAYWDE010000085.1:0-7496 GCA_964456885.1 uncultured bacterium
TAACTGTGAATGAGTTAGAGTCTGAAGTCTTCGCCGAAATAGGATTTGCGAGCTTGGGGGTCGTTGATGAGAGTTTCGGTTGTTCCAGAGAGGAGGACTTTTCCCTCTTGGAGCAGGTAGGAGCGGTCGACGATGGAGAAGATTTCGCGGGCGTTGTGGTCGGTGATGAGGACGCTGATCTTTTTCTCTTTGAGGAGGCGGATGAGGTGTTTGACGTCGGCGACGGCGAGGGGGTCGATATTGGCGAAGGGTTCGTCGAGGAGGAGGAGGGAGGGTTGGGTGACGAGGGCGCGGGTGATTTCGAGGCGGCGCCGTTCTCCTCCGGAGAGGCTCGAGGCGATTTTCTTCCGGAGGTGTTCGAGATGGAGCTCTTTGAGGAGGGCGTTGAGTTGGTTTTTGGGGTTGGGGATGGGGAGCGTTTCGAGGATGCAGAGGATGTTGTCTTCGACGGTGAGGGAGCGGAAGATCGAGGGTTCTTGAGCGAGGTAGCCGAAACCGAGTTGGGCCCGTTTGTGGATCGGGAGGGAGGTGATGTTGGAGCCTTTGAAGTAGACTTCCCCCTCATCGGGGTGGATGAGGCCGATGGTCATGTAGAAGGCGGTGGTTTTCCCGGCGCCGTTGGGGCCGAGGAGTCCGACGATCTCTCCCGGTTCGATATGGAAGGAGAGTCCGTTGACTACCGGTTTATTGTTGTACCGTTTGACGAGATTTTTCACTTCGAGGAGGGATGTCATAAGTATTGCCTGAAGAGGTTATCGATATAGTTTTGTTCATCTAGGTCAAAGGAGAAATGGACATCTCCATGCCCTTCGATGGTCTGGTCTTCCCGGATGAGCACTTCAGAGGCGCTGAGGGAGAGGTTCTCTTGCCAGAAAAGGACTCTGTGGTCGGCGGCGAAGAGGAGTGTCTTTTCGGTGGGGTTGTAGGTGAGTGTGTCGGAGACGGCGTAACTGGGTTTATCCTGAAAGCGGGAGGAGATGAGGCGGACGTTCCCTTCGAGGGTGATGAGGGTGGGTTGGAGTTCATTGAGAGAGACGGTGCCGAGGTTGGCAATGAGGGAGAATTGGTCAGGTTGGTCGATATGGACATCGTCGATGAGGTGGAGGAGGTTTCCTTTTTTATCCCAGATCAGTTTTTTTGCGGCGAAGTTGATGGGGATCGATCCGAGGTGTCCTTTCGTATTTTCATAGGTGACGATCTCTTTTGAGAGGTCGAAATGGATCTGGGTCCCTTCGATGAGATTCTCTTTTTGGGTGAGGATGCAATTTTTTTGCGCAATGAACTGGTGGGAGGGAAAAGTGTAGATCCCCTCTTCAGCTTCGAGGGTGAATTCGTTATTGACGTTGCAGCGGATTTTTTTTAGCTCTTCGACCGCTTCGAGTTTCTCTTTTTTTTGAGAAATGGTGAGATCGGAATCTCTACTTTGGAGTTGGAAGTGGCAGGTCTCGTTTTGGGTCCAGATATCTTTTTGTACCCCTTGCCGTTTCTGGTGAGCGGGATTGTCTTCTAGTGCGTGGCGGGTCCGGAGGTCGGTGCTCTCTTGGACGAGTTTTTCATAAAGGGCCGCATCTTCTGGGGTCACATGGATGTGGAACCAATAGATCGAGAAAAGGAGGAGGGAGATCAATGTGATGAAGCGGAAAAGCACTGGACAGCCTCGTAGAGCCTTTCAACTTGGGAAAGGAGGGTTTTCAGGGCGTCGAAGGGCATCACTGTGCTCGCATCTGATTTCGCTTGGGCTGGGTTCGGATGTGCTTCGATGAAAAGGGCGTTTGCTCCTGCGGCAATCGCTGCTTTGGCGAGAGTGGGGATGAATTCTCTCTGGCCTCCTGATGCGGTCCCAAGGCCTCCGGGGAGTTGGACTGAATGGGAGGCGTCGAAGCAGACGGGGAATCCGAAACTTTGCATGATGGGGATGGAGCGCATGTCGCTGACGAGATTGTTGTAACCAAAGGTGGTCCCCCGGTCGGTGAGGAGGATGTTTTTCTGTCCGCAGGCGGTGAGTTTGTCGACGACGTTTTTCATGTCCCAAGGGGCGAGAAATTGCCCTTTTTTGACATTGACGGCGGCGGGGCTGTTGCCAGCTGCGACGATCAGGTCTGTTTGTCTGCAGAGGAAAGCGGGGATCTGGATCATGTCGGAAATTTTTCCGACAATCTCCGCCTCTTCGGGGGTGTGGATGTCTGTGACGACGGGGAGGTTCAGCTCATTTTGGATTTTCTGGAGAATTTCGAGCCCTTTATCCATCCCAGGTCCACGGAAAGAGTGGATCGAGGAGCGGTTCGCTTTGTCGTAAGAGGCTTTGAAGATAAACTGGAAGGGGAAGTGGCTGAAAAGGGCTTTGAGCTCTTCGGCTGCGCGGAGGGTGAACTCTTCAGTCTCCATGACGCAGGGGCCGCAAATGATGGTGAGCGGATGCTTTTCCCCGACGATGAAATCCCTAATGACTACTTCTTGCATAAGGGGTAGATAATAGCTCTTCAGTAAATAAATTGTCCATGCTGTAAAGGCCGGGTGGTTTATTGACTAGAAAGCGGGCGGCGGCGAGGGCGCCTTTAGCAAATGCGTCGCGGCTGTGGACTTGGTGGGAGAGGGTGATTTTCTCTTCTGCATTATTGAAGATGAGGGTGTGTTCCCCGATGGTTTGGCCGGAACGGAGGGAGTGGACCCGGGCGTTGGGGAGGTGGTTTAGGAGGTGGAGGGCTGTGCCGCTGGGGGCATCTTTTTTATTGGTGTGGTGCATTTCGATGAGATCAATATCGGAGGCGAAGTGGGCGGCGGTGAAGGTGGAGAGTTTTTTAAGGATCGCTGCGCCGAGGCTGAAGTTGGAGGCGTAGAAGATGGGGAGGTGTTTAGCTGCTGCATGGATGGGGGCAAAATCGGCGTGGCCTGTCGTTCCGATCACGATCGGTTTATTGGCGGAGAGATTCTCAAGAAGTGATTGGGAGGAGGAGACGTCGATGAGGACGTCGCAATCGAGGGAGTTGCGGGGGGTGTCTCGGTAGATAGGAGTTGTTGGGTGGAGAGCGCTGATCGCTCTCCCCATCCGCCCGTTAGCCCCTATCAGCCCAATTTTAATGTCCATAGAAGTGGGTGAGGTCCTTTTTCCATTTTTTTAAGGATTCGTAATCAAAAATAGATCCGTGCCCCGCTTCATAGTATTCAAAGTGGAGATTATTTTTGTACGATTCGGGAAGATCTAGGTGTTCGAAGCTATATTCGGTGGCAGCAAAAGGGGTTCTGCAGTCGTAGTATCCGCAGCCTACAAAGACTTTCATTTGGGGATTATAGATCAGCGCTTGGCGCAGCCGCTGAAGCAAGCTTGGCTCTCCAAAAGAGTCGTATGTGCCGCGATTCCACGAATAGAAAGCTTCCCATGAAAAAGAGACATATTTGGTTAAGAGGAAAGAGGTTTCTAATTCTGTTTGAAGGTAGTGATGGAAAGCGGGTCGAATACCGATCACTGAATCTTTATAGCTCGGATCGTCTGAATCTTTAGGGTCAATTGTGGCTATATCTCCTACGTATCTCGAGTCGAGCCTTCCGAGGATTTTTCGCTCAGATCCAAAAAACTCAGAGGCGTAAATCCTCTCATCAATCCGCCCGTTATAACGTCTAACGGTCTCTACAGGTAGACCGATGAGTTCAGCCAGTTTTCTTTCTAAGATTGTCTTTTCAACAGCGCTTAAGCGGCCCGGCTGCATGATGTAGGGCGCATATTCATCATAGGTGAACCTTCGCGCATAATCGACCACATTTTCGAGAGACTCTTCAGGCCAAAGTCGTTTGTGGTACCAGGCAGTTGCGGCAAAAGTGGGAATGAGGAGGCAGTCGGGCAATGCTTTATCTCTCTGAGGATGGATGGTAGACGACTCAAATGCGCACCCATCTAAAACAATCCCTTTTACGCCGATCCCATATTGGAGCAGATTCTCGGCAAGTCCGCAGCAGCGGAGGGTCCCATAACTGCCCCCTCCTAGGTAAATAGGGGAATTCCATCTACGGGATGTGTCGATATAGGTGTGGATAAATGTGCCGAGAGTCTCGATATCTCCTTCTACGCTGTAGAAATAGTGGAGAGGGGCCTCTTCTTGAGATTTGCTGAAGCCACAATTGACTGGATCAACAAATACGAGATCTGTGTATTCGAGTAGAGTTTCTGGATTGTCTATAATCGGATAAGGGGGGTAGGTCGTTCGCCCTTCTCCGGCTGTGAGGAGGCGGCGAGGGCCAAAGGTGAGGATCGACTTGGAAGTTCCGGCTCCGCCTGGACCTCCGGGGAAATAGAAGGTGATAGGGCGGTTTTCTTTGGTATCTTTATTGTAGGAGATGAAAAAAAGTTCTGTTTGAAGTTCCCCCTCTTCATCAAAGATGGGGCACATCCCTGTGATTGCGGTGTAGCTGAGGGGGCCGCTCTCCAATTGGATCGTATGATTGGTGATCGTGAGATCAGGGGTATAGGGTTCTTCTCCAGCGAAGAGAGGGGTGATAAAGAGAAGGAATAGATAGCGCATAGGAGACCTCTTTTGAGTTAAATTGAGGTGGTACATGTTTAAGAACCTTGGTAAAATTGAGTGAGATCTTTTTTCCATTTTTTTAAGGATTCATAATCTAAAAAAGATCCATGACCCGCTTCATAATATTCAAATTGAAAATTGCTCTTATACGCTTCAGGGAGATCGATATGCTCAAAGCTATATTCGGTCGCGGTAAAAGGGGTTCTACAATCGTAATATCCCGATCCAATAAATACCTTCATGAGAGGATTGGCAATAAGTGCATAGCGGAGGCGTTGCAAGAGTTGCGGTGTTCCAAGAGAATCCCCCGTTCTGAAATCCCAAGAGGGGAATATATTCCAAGAGAGAGAGTTATATTTTGTGAAGGGAAAATAGGTTTCTAATTCGCTTTGTAGATAATGATGGAAAGCGGGATAGATACCAAGAACTGAGTCATTAAAGCTCGGGTCTCCCGAATGTTTAGGGTCAATTGAAGCGAGATCCCCTGTAAAGCGGGTATCGAGTCCTCCGAGGATTTTCCTCTCAGATCTAAAAAACTCAGTAGTGTAAATTGTTTCGTTAATCCGGCCGTTGTAGCGTTTGACGGTATCAACAGGTAAGCCGATGAGTTCAGCGAGCTTTTTTTCCAAAACTGTTTTTTCAACAGAGCTTAAGCGACCAGGCTGCATGATGTAGGGCACATATTCATCATAGGTGAATCTGCGAGCATAATCGATTACATCTTCAAGAGGTTGTTCAGGCCAGAGTCGTTTATGATACCAAGCTGTTGCAGCAAATGTAGGGATGAGAAGGCAATCCGGTAAAGCCTGATCCCTTTGCGATATGAGGGTAGACAGATCAAATGCGCATCCATCTAAAATAATCCCTTTTACGCCGATTCCGTATTGGAGTAAATTTTGTGCAAGTCCACAGCAGCGGAGGGTTCCGTAACTAATTCCTGATAAATAGATAGGAGAATTCCATCTGTGAGCTGTGTCGATATAGGTGTGGATAAACTCACCGAGGGTCTGAATATCTCCATCTACGCTAAAAAAATAGCGGAGAGGAGCTTCTTCTTGAGATTTGCTGAAGCCGCAGTTAACCGGATCGACAAATACAAGATCTGTGTATTCCAGAAGCGTCTCTGGATTATCAATGATGGTAAAAGGAGGGTGGGCGGTTCTCCCTTCCCCTGCTGTCACCAGGCGGCGGGGGCCGAATGTGAGAATGGATGAGGCGGTTTCTGATCCTCCTGGCCCTCCAGGGAAATAGAAGGTGATGGGGCGGTTGTCTTTGGTATCTTTATTATAAGAGATGAAAAAAAGTTCTGTGAGGAGTTCCCCCTCTTCATCAAAGATGGGGCACATCCCGGTGATTGCGGTGTAGCTGAGAGGGCCGTTTGGTAATTGAATTGTGTGGTTAGTGATCGTGAGATCGGGGGTGTAGGAATCCTCTGCAGCAAGGAGAGAAAGGGTTAAAAAGAGAAATAGGTACCGCATAAGATCCTCACGGGTTTTGGTTATAGAAACGGATTAGGTCTTGTTTGAATTTGATCCTCTCAGAAGGGTTTAGGTAGTACATGTGCCCCCCTTCATAGTATTCGATTTGGGCTGAGATGTTCGGAACATCGAGGTGATCTAAACAGTATTCTGCGGTTGCAAAGGGGGTCACTAGATCGAAATAACCACAGCCAACGTAAATTTTTAGAGCGGGATTAGTGATAAGGGCGTTTCGGAGTCCCCCCATTAAACTTGGATAACCCCAAGGGGAGTAGTCGAGGTAATTCCATTTGTGGTTCACTTCGAGAGATATGACTGTGTAGGGGCTTTGAAAATCGAGCTCTCTGTGGAGATAGTCGTGAAAAGCGGCTGAAAAAATGCCGCTGACTGGGGCGACGCTTGGGTCTTGAGAGAAGGCTTGGGTAACAGTTCCTTTCGCTCTAGAATCATAATGTCCAACCATTTTTTTCTCACTGGTGAGAAATTGAGTGGCAAAAGTGTGGTTATCGATCCGCCCTCGGTTTTCTTCAATGAGATCTAAGGAGAGTCCTGTGATCGACGATAGCTGTTGGTAGATCGGCTCTTTGTCATAATATTTAGGACAGAGGAGTGAGGGGGCATAGATTTTGTAGGCGAAATCGGTGGCCTCTTGAACCACTTCTTGAAGGGGCGCTTCTGGCCTGTATTTCCCATGGTACCAAGCGGTTGCTGCGTAGGAGGGGAGAAAGAGGAAATAGGGGAGGTGGTTGTCTTCGTTAAAAACAAAAGTTTGATAATCGATGGCGGGGGAGATGAGGAGAAGGCCGTTGAGGTAGATCCCAAACTCTTCTTGGAGGTGTTCGGCAAGGCCTGCGGCGCGGAGGGCTCCATAACTCTCTCCAGCGATATATTTAGGGGCGTTCCAACGTCTTGTTTTTGTTAAGTATTCACGGATGCATTTCCCGACGAGTTGGATGTCGGCTTTGATCCCATACGATTTGTCGTCGGAGCTGCTGAGGCCTGTCCCGGAGGGGTCGATAAAGATGAGGTCGGTTAGATCGAGGATCGTTTCGAGGTTGTCTCTGAGTTGATAGGGGGGGGTGATCGGCTGCCCCTCTTCAGGGCCGACGAGGCGGCGGGGGCCGAGAGTGGCCATATGGAGCCAAATCGAAGAGGAGCCGGGGCCGCCGTTGAAGGCGAAGGTGAGGGGTCGGTTTTCTTCGGTGGTCTGTTTTGTGTAGGCGATATAACTGATCTCTCCTGAAACGACTGTCGCTGTATAATTGAGGGTCTCTTCTCCCATTTTTAGGGAATGGGTAGTGACTTTTTCTTCCCCGAAAAGAGAGGTGATTAGGAGGATAGGAAATAGGAGATAGATCATTGTTAAACCCGTTTTTTAAGGAGAGGGAATGGTAGTTCAGGTGGAGCTAAAAGGCAAGGGATTCTTGCCAAATACGGAGAGAAGAGGTAAATTAGATTGATACTTTGGACTGATAGCTCAGTGGATAGAGCACCCGCCTTC
>CAYWDE010000086.1:0-7343 GCA_964456885.1 uncultured bacterium
CAGTTGGAGACTCTGCAGACGAAGAGGTTAGAATGTTCGCTGGTTTTAAATATTACGCCGAATCATCTCGATCGTTACGATTCGATGGAGGCGTATGCAAAAGCAAAAGCGCTGATTCAAAATTGTAGCGATGAGGTATACGTTTCAAAGCAAGTAGAGACAGAATTTGGTGGACTTTTTAAAAATGCACAAAATTTTGAAAAAGAGGTTGAACTGTTAAATAACCTAAGTTATATCCAATTGGGGATGGCCTCAAAGCAAAGTGTACAAGCAGCTTATCTATTGTGCAAACGGTGTGGAGTAACAGACGTCGATTTTTTGCACGGACTTCAAACATTTAAAAAACCGCCCCATCGGATTGAATGGGTGGCGGAAATCGACGGCGTATCGTATTATAACGATAGCAAATCATCCAACATCGATTCTGTGATACATGCAGTGGGCAGATTTGATGGACCTATAGTATTGATTGTAGGGGGAGTGCATAAGGGATCTTCCTATGCGCCATGGATTGAAAAATTTAAGGGAAAAGTGCGACAGATCATCGCATATGGAAAAGCGGCTCCAATCATGGAATATGAGCTTGCTCCCCATTTCCCTCTCCAAGTTGTGGACCGCTTTGCCGATGCGGTGAAATTGGCGAAAAAAGAGGCGAAAAAACAAGAGACAGTGCTCCTTTCTCCAGGATGTTCGAGTTACGATCAATTTCAGAACTATGAACAGAGAGGGGAAAGTTTTGAAAAGCTGGTTAGGGAATTATGAATCGGAAAAATACAATATTAATTGCTGTGTTGATCAATGCTGGGCTTTTGGCTGTGCTGCTTGTTGCCGCACTGACTACCCAAGAAGAGCTCCCAACTCAAAATCAAATCGCAAGAGAAGAGCCCCTTTTCTTGCCCAAATTTGATGAATCTCCCCTCTATCAAGAGCTCCCTGTCCTTGCTAGCCCTGAAATACCGAAAGATTTAGATCATGTAGCCGCTTCTGAACCCCTTCTCCATAAATTGCCCCCTTTAGTTTCCGAGCCGACTCCTATGGTAGCGGCCCCTTTGAGCCCTCAACCGGCCCCTGCTTCTAAACCAGCATCTCAATTGCAATCGCTCCATGTAAATGAAGTGGTCGTGAAAAAAGGGGAGAGCCTAGAAAAGATTGCAAAAGCGAATCATACGACAGTAGATGCGATCATCAAGTTGAACCATTTGCCAAGCAGCTTTTTGAAGATCGGACAGGTTCTGAAAATCCCTGCTGAGCGCTCTTTAGATAAAGTAACAGAGAAAAAGCCAGTGGAACTGGGCCCTGAATATTACACGATTAAAGTGGGCGAAAACCCATGGGCGATTGCGATCCGGTACCATATGAAGCTAGATGAGCTTTTAAAGCTCAACGGACTGAACGAAGAAAAAGCGCGCAAGTTAAAACCGGGTGACCGTTTAAGAATTCGTTAATGAGGTTTTTGTGACACGCGCTGCAGTTTGGCTCATCGTCTCGGTAGCGCTCCTCTTCTCCATCGGTCTAGCCTGGGTTTTTAATACAACTGCTGCCGAGGTCATTGACCGCTCTTTGTCGACCAGCACCCATGCAGCCCTTTTTAAACAGATCGCCTATAGTTTAGTCGGCCTTTGCGGGGGGCTTTTAGTTTACCGATGGGGTTATGAGAATCTGATCCGTTATAGCTTCCCTTTATTGATTCTCGCAAGTTTTCTCCTTATTTTAGTTTTTGTACCGGGAGTTGGGATGAAAATCAACGGAGCCAGGAGATGGCTAGGTTTTTTTGGGATCCCCATCGGCCAACCTTCTGAAGGGATCAAAATTTTGATGCCCGCTGCCTACATCTACTGGTTTTTAAAGCAGCAAAAGCCGATCGCTTTAGTTCCCTTTTTAAAAATCCTCGGTTGGTTGTCGATTCCTGGAGCTCTTATCCTATTTGAACCCGATAACGGAACTGCTTGTATCCTCTTTTCTCTGTTGATCGTCCTTTTCTTCCTCTCCAGAATTCGCCCTTTGTATTGGGCTCTCCCTCTTTTCTCTCTCCTTCTGTTAGGCATTACTGCTGCTTATCAGATGCCTCACGTTCACAACCGGATTCAGGTCTATTTGCACCCTGAACTCGATTTAAGGGGGAAAGGGCATCAGCCTCATCAGGCAAAAATCGCTGCGGGATCGGGACAACTCTTTGGTCGAGGGATTGGGGAGAGCTTACAAAAGTTAAACTATTTGCCAGAAGCGAGAAGCGATTATATTGCAGCGATCTATGCGGAAGAGACCGGATTTATCGGCATAGTGGCTTTGATCGCCCTCTATATTACGCTCGCCTCTGCCGGTTTTGTGATTGCGATCAGCTCAAAAGATAAAGGGGCTTTTTTATTTGCAGCGACCTTGACCTTTTTGATCTCCATCCAAGCTTTTTTAAACTTAGGGATTGTTTCAGGGCTTTTGCCGAGTAAAGGGATGACTTTGCCCTATTTTTCTCAAGGGGGAAGTTCTCTAATCGTGAATATTATGTGCCTCTTTATTTTGTTAGATATCTCAAGGAAACAAGCATGCTCAAACACTCTCTTAAAGTACTGATCGCTACAGGAGGAACGGGGGGACATCTATTCCCTTCCCGGCAATTGGCAGAACTTCTAGAAGGGTCAGAAGTTGTCTTTGCAGGGCATGGTTTAAAAAGCACCCCCTTTTTCGACCGGAAAGCTCCCTATTATGAAGTCCCCTCTGTCTCCTCTCTGAAACAATGGCCCACTCTTCTAAAAGGGGTGTGGCAAGGGATCCAACTGCTCCGCCGTTTAAAACCAGATGTTGTTGTCGGATTCGGAAGTTATCACAGTTTCCCCCTTTTAATGGCGGCAACCCTTTTAAGAAAAAAAATCGTCCTTTTTGAAGTGAACTGCTCTTTAGGAAAAGTGAACCGTTTTTTTGCTCCGTTTGCTAAAAAAATCGCCTTCCAGTTTTCTTTGCCTCATAAAAAAGCGGCCTATATCCCCCTTTTGCCTTGGATTAAAGCAAAACCGAAAGGGACAAGCAAATACGGGCGCGATCCAAATAAGATGACGATCTTAGTCTTTGGGGGATCCCAAGGGGCAGCCTATATCAATAAGACCTTTTGTGAAGCGGCCAAGCTTCTGACATTCCCTTTTCAAGTGATCCATTTAACGGGGAAAGAGGATCCTGAGATCCACTATTCTGTTCCCGCTGTTGTGAAGCCCTTCGAAGAGGAGATGGAGGCCGCTTACGCGGTGGCCGACTTGGCCGTTTGCCGATGTGGCGCAGGGACTGTTGCTGAATTGATTCAACACAGGTTGCCAGCTGTACTGATCCCTTATCCTTATGCTCATGATCACCAGAGAAAAAACGGTGAATACTTAAAAAATGGGGCGCGGATATTGTTGCAGCAAGAAGCGACCCCAGAGCGTTTAGCGGCTGAAATTGAAGAGTTGAGAGCCCATTTAGATACATATAAAAAGGCCTTGAGTGAAATTTGTTTGCCAAAGACAATGGATCCTGCTCATCTTGTAAGAACCGTCGGAGAGACAAAATGACCTATCACTTTATTGGACTTGGCGGAATCGGAATGAGTGCTCTCGCCCGGATTTTGCTTCAAAGAGGGTATAAAGTGCAGGGGAGCGATGCGAAGGGAAGCGCCCTTCTGCAAGAATTGGAGCAAGAGGGGGCCAAAGTCCAAATTGGGCATGCTGCAGAGGCTGTTGAGCCTCCCCTTACTATTGTTTATAGTAGTGGTATCAAAGAAGATAACGTCGAATTCGTAAGAGCTAAGGAGCAGAAATTACCGATGCTCCACAGGTCTGATCTATTGGATGAGTTGATGAAGGGGAAAAAAAACCTTCTTGTTACAGGAACTCATGGGAAGACGACAACGTCAGCTCTTTTAACCTTAGTGCTAATTGAAGCGGGACTCGACCCCTCTTTTGTTGTCGGAGGTTTAATCCTCCCTTTCAATACCAATGGACGGGCAGGATCGGGGGAGTATTTCATTGCAGAAGCGGATGAGAGTGACGGGTCGTTTCTAAAAACAGCTGCTTATGCGGCGATCATCACCAATCTCAATGATGACCATCTCGATTATTGGGGCTCTTCTCGGATGCTCGATTTAGCGTTCCAGCAGTTCATCGGACAAACAAAGCACTTATTTTGGTGTTGTGACGACCCAAGGTTAGTGAAGTGCAAGCCGAAAGGGACCTCCTACGGTTTTTCAGAAGAGGCAGATATGCCTATTTCCCACTTTAGACAGACAAAGAGCGGCGTGATATTTAATCTTGGCCCTTTTGCAGATATTGAACTCTCCCTTCTAGGGCGTCATAATGCTCTGAATGCGGCAGCCGTATTTTCTTTAGCTCTTAGCCTCAATATCCCCGAAGAGACAATCCGGCGCGCCTTCAAAACCTTTTCAGGAACAGCAAGACGTCTCGAATGGAAAGGGGAAAAGCATAAAGTCGCAGTCTATGATGATTATGGGCACCATCCGAATGAGATCCGCGCTACGATAAAAGCGCTCCGCGATTCGATTCGGGAAAGGCGCCTCGTCGTCGTGTTCCAACCCCACCGCTACAGCCGAGTGAGAGATCTGTTTGAGGAATTTACCAACTGCTTTACAGATGCAGATGAGGTTATAATGACCGATATCTACAGCTCAGGGGAGGCTCCGATCACCGGTATTACGAGTGCAGCTCTTTATACCCGCTTGAGAGAAAAGCTGGGGGGAAAAGTCCACTATTATCCTCGTACTCATCTCGAATCGGGGGTTGCCACGCTTTTAAAACCGCTCGATGTAGTCTTGACGATTGGAGCGGGCGATATCACAAAAGCGGGGGAGCCGATCCTCAATCTATATGCTCAAAGATCTCCTAAATTAACTGTTGGCGTCTTGTTTGGGGGAACCTCTGCAGAGCACCCTGTCTCCCTTATGTCGGCCAAAAACATCGTTGCAGGGCTCGATACGGCTGTCTACGATGTAAAACTTTTCGGCGTTACAAAAGAGGGAAATTGGAGAGCTGGGTTTGATGTCGAAGCTTTAGCTTCAGGCCCGAAAATGTCCCCTGAAATTCTTCAAGATCTTCTCCGTTGCGATGTGTGTATCCCCGTTTTTCATGGTCCTCAAGGAGAAGATGGGATGATGGCAGCCCTTCTCGATACATTGGGAATCCCTTATGTAGGGTGCGATTACCGGTCGGGAACTCTTTGCATGCAAAAAGGGTGGGCAAAGCGGGTTGTCATGCATGAGAATGTCCCTGTCGTCCCTTTTTTCCAGGTGGATCTCCGCACCTATAAACAGGACCCAGAAAGACTGCTTCAGAAAATTAAAGAACATTTTACCTATCCTGTTTGGATCAAACCGGTCCACCTTGGATCGAGTATTGGAGTGAGCCGGGCCGAGAGTGAGGAGGAGGTATTTAAATGTGCCGATCTCGCCTTTAGCTATGATGAGGCGATCCTTGTTGAACAGGAGATCGATGGGAGACAAATCGAATTTTCTATCTTAGGGAATGATTATCTTCAACTCGCTCCCCCTGGAGAGATCGTCAATCATGGAGCTTTTGTCGCTTATGATAAGAAATATGGCTCTGGCGCTATGGATATCCAAGTTCCTGCTCCGATTACAGAAATCGAAAAACAGATTGGGTATGAGCTAGCTTTAAAAGTCTACCAAGCTTGCAATTGCAAAGGGCTCTCTCGGGTCGACTTCTTCTTGGATAAAGGGGGGCATTATTGGTTCAACGAAATCAACCCCTTCCCCGGATTTACCAATACGAGTGCTTATCCGAAAATGTGGGCTGCAGCTGGTGTGTCTATTGATGAGTTAATCGATGAGATGCTCGCCCTTGCTCTTCATAGGAGCCGTCAATTAAGAGGAAAAAGATGAGCGAAAATTGGACGATGAAGCAATCCCTTTTTTGCCTCATCGGCTCCACCTGCTTGACCCTATCTATCAGTTTAACGGGTTATTCCCTTTGGAAAAAGCAGCGGACAGAAAAACTTCAAAGTGGAGTTTACCAGATCTCTTCCATCATCCAAACAGGTCCAGAGAAAGAGGCTTTAAAAACCTCTTATCTAGCAGAACTCCTCGGCCTATCTGCCGATATACCGATGCAGCTGTACGGATTAAATCTGAAAAAAGCGGAGCAGCAACTCACCTCATCACCGTTGATTGCGAACGCTAAAGTAAAAAGGCTTCCTCCGTCCACCCTCTATATCGACTATGAGGTTAGAAAGCCGATCGCCCGCCTTTCCGACTTTAATAACACAGCCATAGATCGGGAAGGGTACCTTTTCCCCATTGACCCTTTTTTTTCTCCGAAGCGGCTCCCCGAGATCTATTTAGGACTCCCCGCAAATACGGGCTGGCATGTGAAAAGCCCCTATTTCGACCTCGCTCTCGAAATTCTCCAATTCCTCGAAACAGCTCCATGGAAAGAGGGGTTGCGGATCAAGCGGATCGATGTCTCGAACGCCTTTGCCCCAAGCCTTGGCCAAAGGGAAGTGGTCCTCTTTACAGAAGAGGAGCTCTCTGTCCGAAAAGAAAACGGGGAAGTGATCTGTGTATTTCCGAAAATCCTCCGGCTTGCCCCAAAAGACTACACACAGCAGCTGAGTAATTTTTTTGCCCTACGCCGTACGATGATGGAAGACTATAGGAAACAGGTCGCCACTTTAGAAGAGGGTGGGCGCTTTGCTCCCCGGATTATCGATCTCCGCATCCCGCAGCTCGCATTTGTCGAAAAAGGGTAAGAAAGTATTAAAAACTCCCGTTTTAACAGAAATTCATGGGTCTAAAAAGTAGGATTGGGGCCATAAAGCTCAATCCGTGACCCACCGAGATTGTCACTCCGATAGCCACCACTTTATCGCTAAAACGGATCTCATCGCCGTAAAAATAGTATCCATACGAAAGAGTTATACCGTTCGTAATTCAAGAATCGGCTTTTGGGCGGGTTCAAAGCTGCATTAAACCCTAAGGCATGGATTGCTATTCTTGTAACTGTAGCTAGAAGGGCGCATGCGCAACTGACAACCGTTCTACTGGTCTGTTATTAAGTACTGCTGCCATTAAAGATCTCTTTTTTTTTATAGTTGCGGTGGAGATTGAGAATATTACCCATTGTCGGAGGGGTTTCGAGGGATTGGAGGTATTTCGGGAAGCGTTGACCTAATAGATCATGTCCAGCGTTATAATAACGGGAGTGGGGAATCTGATCGAAAATTTCAAAGAGATTGAGCGATTCTAGAGTGAAGGGGAGAGTTGATACGACGAGGATTTTCCCTGCGATCGAGCGGATCATAATAGCTGCAAGAAATGTGATAGCACAAATAGCGATACTGAGTGCTTTTTT
>CAYWDE010000087.1:0-7338 GCA_964456885.1 uncultured bacterium
GAACTTTAAAATCGAGTTACTAATTAAATTATATCCGCTATAGTGTGCTCCTTTAAAACAGATTTCTGAAGTAAGCTTATGGTTCATCCTATACAGCCTCCTGATTTATGTGGCCTTTGCTTAGACCCTATGGCAGGGAGGGAAGTAGTCCCTCACAAAGGGGTCACTCCCCCCTCTCATGCGATACACAGAGAATGCTTTCTCGATTGGAAGGAACGATTACCTAATCAAAGAGCTGTTTGTCTGATGCGTTGTGGTGGTGATATAGAATATGTCGATAGGCCAATATTATTTGATCAACTGCTTGCTAATGCTCAAAGAGTGTATCAGTGCGCTATTTGCCAACTCAATTTGGCGAGACCAAACCCTCTACTTGGCCCCGTTTTAGTTCATTCAGGGGCTGAAGATCGCTCGCATAGTGTCCATAAAAAATGCATTAAAAATTTGTATGCTCAAAGAGGGAACTTAAATTGCCCTAAGAATTGTGGGCACTCATTTTCTCCAAACTCCTTATTGACTTATGAAGAACAGCGCTATTTAGAGCGAAAAGAGAAAAGGATAGCGGTTGCTGCCACTATCGTTCTCTCATCAGTAACAGCAGCTAGCTGGTGCTTTTTGGCAAAACTAATTTCTCAGGTCTCTGTATTTATTTTTCGTACCCATCTAACTCCATTCTTAAAGTCTGTAGCGCAATCGACCCCTGGAATTTTTTTAGGGGTTATGACTGTTGGCAATTTCTGCGGATTGTATGTTGTGGTGATTCTAGGGGCTGGTTTGGCTCTAGCGAAGTTAGCTGAAAAAGTGGGGCGTTGTTTTCGTAGATTTCCTGATGAGGGGTGTTATGTTATTCTAGAATCGATGGGGTGGGGGATGGTAGTGACATTGCGGATTATGCTAGGTAGCTCTGAATCGCTCTCATCCAAGACTTTTTCGATTTGTTTTGTAGCCACAACGGCACTTGCCGGAGGAATCCTCGCAAGAGAAGAGTGAATTTTAATGAATATTCAGCGGTATGTTTGAAGAGGGCTTTTTGTTGGGAAATCCGACAACTGCTTCATAACAGAGAAGGAGATGGCGCACCCCGTTCATCGCTCGGTGTGGTTTCTCTTCCCCAGGAAGTTTGTATTGTGAAGCGATCAGATCTTTAGAAAATCCCGTTTCCCAGGGCAGAGGCCCTTTATGTTGTTTCGCTTTTTCCATGGTGAGGGCCCAATACATCGATGCGAGATCGAGCCAATGGTAGGGCCAGCTTAGCAGCTCTTGTGTATCGGGATCGATCAGTTGAGAAAAGAAAACCCGGTCGAAAGAGGGGTTTTGGCAGATGAAAACCGCTTTTTTTCTCCGGATCCCTGAGCGGGTGAAGAGGTCGATGATCGTTTGAGAGACGTTGCGTGGAGTTTTCCCTTTAGAGACTTCGCCCCAAGTGAAACCATTGATCGAGAGGCTCTCTTGATCGCTCTTTTCCCAAGATTCAATCGGTTGAGCAATGAGCGCCTGATATTCCTCTTTCCGTTCGCCCGTTTTTAAATCGACAATGCAGAGTGCAATTTCAACGATCTTGTGGATCTGTGAATTGAGTCCATTGGTTTCTGTATCGAGAAATACACCTATCACGGTCGGATCCACACAGGCTGGGAGGGTGTTTGAAAATCTATAGATGCTACACTTTCAAACACTCTCTAAATTGTTGATCCTATTATTTTCCAAAAATAAAAGCAAGAACCCGCTCTTATTTTAAGGATGATTTATCCATTTCTCCTCATGTAGAGAAAGGTGGTGATCGCTCCGTCGGTCCATAGCATCCGGGGAAATCTCAACTCTAAGTTCCCTATCCGGTTCGAGGAGGTGATCACTAACTCACGCCCCATTGCAACTCCATACGCTAACCAAGCGGTAAAAGCCATGGCAGTGTGGTAAGGGTTGAGCCCCTTGCTTGCATGTCCGTCTAAATTTAGCGCATTTGTTACCGCGTAATAAAGATAGAGGGGGGTGATCCCCAGAATGCGAGGAGAGACCCAAAGGGAGAACATCGCCTTATCTTTTAAACGGGACCGTTGTTTAGGATTCCAGGTTAAATCGATCGCCTTACCTATAGCATAAGATGAGTAGAATCCTAACGCGGCAGCCGCCAATTCAATCTTCGCAGTAACCCCATTCTTTGGCTCAAAAGCCTCCTGCCAAATGACAAATCCAGCCATTGAGGTTCCTGCAACAACAGGGACGGCATAAAGGAAGGTGCGATGTGCGACATTCCGGTACATGGGGAGTTCCCGAAACTCTTCCTGCGCATCAATCGGTATCTGTTCAAATCTCCTCTTTTGGCTATGTCCCGTAATCCCATCGCAAAGTCCGAGGATTCCTCCGACAACCCAAACTTGCACTTTACGGGTGGAAGTATGGGGATCGCTCCATGGGAAGAGAATTGCTGTCTGCACTACATATTCGACGCTTTCTAAAACTCTTTTAAAGTTCCGCAGCTTAGTCCCTTTTTCAGAATCCCGTTTTTCGATTTGATTGACTAGAGCATTCATCCCTAATTCTCCTGAAATCTGTCCAGGAAAAAAGGTTACAAAAAAGGAAGCGACCTCTCTAATAGCGGTGTCTGTAGAATAGTGATAAGTAGCCAAAGAGCCAGCAAAAGCTGCCGCTTTTAACGGATAGGTGATACGGGGACCAAACCATTGGATCTTTCCAAATTTTTGCCCCGTTTGTTCCGGGGAGGGGCGAGTTTCCACTCTCACCCCCCCTTGATCCCAGTACCACTTCCCAACGACTGCAGCTGTAGCTCCTAATAGGCCGAGGATCCCATTCGTAAATACGTTTGTCACATCCTCATTTTCTGCATTCAATACGACTTGCGTGAAAACAAAAGAGGTAAATTGTCCAAGAGCTGTTGTGCTGACCTGTCTAATTCTCGCTAACTTTTCGCCAGTATAGCCAGACTGAATTGCTGATTGACCAAAAAAACCGAGTCCAAGGCTCCCTAGACCAACGACTGCATTAGACCTCCCAATGACGGTAAGTGCAGCAGA
Organism: uncultured bacterium; assembly: GCA_964456885.1. GTDB lineage: Bacteria > Chlamydiota > Chlamydiia > Chlamydiales > SM23-39 > REEB52. Next base: position 3,033 of record CAYWDE010000087.1, read on the forward strand.
GCCAGCAGCTCCAGCTAAAGAGACAATTCGGCCTCCCCATCGGCTCCAACGGGACCCTGGCTGAACAGGGGGAGGGGAGTCCCATTCATCGAAATTGGACCGTTGCCCATCAAGTAAAGGGGCGCTTAAGCCTCCGTTTCCGCCGGGATATTGCTCTGCTAGAGCTCCTAGTTCAGGATCTATTTGAGGGAGGGATAAATCGGGATCTGGATTTCCTCTTTGTCTATCGATCGAAGCGGCCATAAAATACTCCTCAAAAAAAATTGAGCAATATTTTTATTAAAAATTTATATAGCGTCAAGACAATATTTAAAATTAACCGATGATCTGTTTAGAAAGTTCTTTGAGCTTATTGAGGCGGACAGGGCTTTCAGGAATTTCATATCTATCGATACATGCACCTCCTGTAAGGGGGAGATTTTTTCCTAATACAGGGACCCCTGCTACTTGCACTAACCAATCCCCTGTTTGAAAGGCTCCGCTTGGATTTTCGGCTGAATCCATCCCCTCGTAACTAAAGGCTTGCGGAGACCAACCTTTTAAGATCCTTGCAAAACATCCTTTCCGATAGAAAGTGTTCATGGCTAAATGGCTACGAGAAGAAGAGCTTGTATCGCGAGGGGAGACAATCGTTACGGCTGTATCTACGAGATTTGGGTTATCTCTCAAAACTCGAGTCATCGCCTCTTGTTCATGCATGCTTCTGTCTTGGGTTTTGCACATTCCGATTGTTGGACATTCTGGAGTGGGTCTTTCGACAGGTAAGTTTCTGAGATTCCAAATAGCTTCGATCAGGTTGCGCGCTTGCTCATCTTTTCGGACGATGAGAGCTCCTGTATTGACTGATAAACGGGGATTGTAATCTTTGAAAAACCATCTTTGCCAATTGATCACATCCTCTGCAACAATCACGCTTGTATCTTTCCCTCCTCTGAGTTGATCGATCGCTTTAGAAGGGTCTATAGATCGATTCATGACGAGCATATCGTCATCAGCATAGTAGCGCCACTCTTCACCTACTGCACGATTTTTCGGCTCGTTCAGCCACTCTCTATACATTTGGATCTTATTCCAAAAAGGGGCGCAATCGGCCGGTTGCCGGTTCTGAGGATTGAGACATTTCCCAGAAACCAATCCTTTCGAAATAACTTGGTGTTTGATGCCCCACTGATCTGCATATTTTTTATGATTTTCATTCACAAAGTCTGAAATTTGATTCCTGTTTGGATCTCCGCTGTTGTCGTATACAGCTCCGAATGTAATTTCTCGAGGCTTGTTTTGACTGTTCCGATGGATCAATGCCGTTTTATCTGCTGCATCGACCATCTGCTTTACTTTTTTCAAACGGATCGCTTCTATAGGGGTTGAGGGGTCGTCTTTGCAATCATTTGGGGGTTGGTGTGATAGATCTTGGCCATAAAGAGGGTATCCACCTGTCTGCCCAATCCAGTCACCCTCGTGCCAAATTCCATCTGGATTTGTTGAGAGGTCATGGGTTAAAATATTGAAAGGTCCCCCTAGTGTTCCATCGGGTAATTGAGCTTTAAAACAACCCCCTCGGTGGAGAGTATTGAAAGCGATATTTCCTCTTGTCGGATGGGTCGGATCACGAGAAAGAACTCGGGTCACTGTAGTTTCTGTAGCTTTGGGATCATCCACCCATAGAACTTTGTCTGTTGCGCCTTGTTCATCCCCGTTTTTTTGCCCTTTGCACATCCCGAATGTGGGGCACTCTGGGTTTGTACTGGTAATGCTATTCCGATTTGCCCAAATCTTATCGATGATTCCACACCCTTTTGTATCTTTTCGGACAATCATAACTCCCGTATTTACAGCCCCAGGGTTATACCTAGTGCCTGTCCCTTCTGTCGCTATGATGAAACTAGAGTCTTTTGCGTCCCTGAGTTGATCGATCGCTATAGATGGATCTATCTGGAAGTTAGTATAGATCGCATCATCATCCGCGTAAATAGACCACTCTTCCCCATCGGTTGTAGCGGGCTGAGCGCACCAATTTTTAAAATATTTAATTTTGTTCCAATAGGGAGAACAGTTGGCTGTCTCTTTAGAAAGGGGGTTTGTGCATTGCCCTTCCACAAGACTTTGGCTGACCAGATCATGCTTTAAATTCCAGTGTGCCGCATATTTTTTATGGTTTTCTGTTGCTAAGTCAGAAATTGCTTGTCTACGCTGATCTCCGTTATTGCTATATACAGTGGCTAATCGGATCTCTTTACGCTTTGTTTTAGCTGGAGTAGGGGGCTCTTTTTCTTTTGAAGGCTCGATCGTTTTTGCTGTTAATTGAATCAATCCAGCCCTTTCAGCTGCGAATGCAGTGCCTGAGATTAAATTAAATAGGTGGACGGTCCCTATTTTTAACGCATGGTTTCGGTCTAATTTCCATTTTTTCCAGACTTCGGCCAGTTTTGAAAGGCAGTTTTTAGCAAGGATATAGAATGAATAAGTATGGGAAACTTGCTGGATAATAGGGGGGGCGTAATCAAGAATTTTTTTAGAGAAGAAGGGGAATGTCAAGATGGTCCGAAGCCAAGATTTATTTTGAGGAAGTAGGGTGTAGGTAGCAATCTCGGCACCTAGAGTTGTGAGGGTGCCTATCGAAGCGATGGTTGCTGGGGCTACCCCATAAAAAGAGGCGCCGATTAACCCCCATTGGAGGGCGTGGCTGGCTGTTAGCCACTGGTCCGATGTAGTTAAAGCTAATTTTTGAACTGGGGGTGGTTCTTTAGAGATATCGATAATCTGTTCATCTAGATGAGATGGAGCCTTTCCATTCCCTTTATCGGGGATCGGGCTCTCCGCTTTTTGGGGAGTGGTTGCGCTAGATAAAGAAATCGTATTCAAAAATATCTCTTATGATGCGTTGTTTATCTAATATTATAATTGTATTTATTTTTGTTTTAAATATATAAATTGTAATTAATAAAATTTAATTATTATATTATTTATTTTGTTTAAAAAAATAGCTCTATAATCGGGCTTTATTTGCGGCAAACAGGGGAATTTGGTATAGTCTCCGGCACAATAAAACGACCCCCCAGTGTCCAATCATGGCTTTGCCCCAACAAAAATTTAGAGAAGCTGTCCTTCAAATTTTATATAGCAGTGACTTCGGTCTCGACTCTGAAGAGATGGTCCCATTCATGATGCATGAGCTTAAGACCACCCGTAGGGCGATGCTTGAAGCGCAAGGGCGTGTGGATCTGATCCTTTCTAAGTTGTTAGAAATCGATCCTATGATAAGCTCAGCCTCAACGGAGTACACCTTTGAGAGGATCTCTCGGGTAGAGAAGACGATTTTACGTTTGGGGTTATTTGAGCTCCTCTTTGATCCCTCAATTCCCCCGAAAGTAGTGATTGCAGAGGCGATCCGCCTTTGCCGTAAATTCGGGACTCCGGAAAGTGCTCAATTTGTGAACGCAATTTTAGACGGGGTCTATAAAAAACATGTCCCTCAAACTGCAGAAATTCCGCAGCCTCTCTGAATTTTCCACTTTTGGGATCGGCGGACCGATCCGTTCTTTTGTTGAAGTCTCGACGATTGAAGAGATGGAAGAGGCCTCTCAAATAGATCTCCCCAAAATGGTGATTGGAAAAGGGTCCAATTGCCTCTTTGATGACAGAGGGTTTGATGGGCTTGTCATTTTAAATAAGATCGATTTTTGTCATTGGGGCGATTTAGAAGTCACCGCTGGATCTGGTTACTCTTTTTCTTTACTGGGTGTTCAAACCGCACGTAAAGGGTTGTCGGGGCTCGAGTTTGCCTGCGGGATCCCCGCCACAGTGGGGGGAGCCGTTTTTATGAACGCGGGAGCGAACGGGAAGGAGACGGCAGATTGTCTCAAATCGGCCCTTTTTTTTGATGGGGTAAAACGGCGCGAATTTTTGCGGGAAGAGCTCGAATTTGGTTATCGAGTCTCCCCTTTTCAGAAAATGGAAGGGGTGATTTTGTCGGCCACATTTTCGCTTAAGCCCTCTTTAGAGGCGCGCAAATCGCAACTCCAAATCATCGAAAACAGGATGAAGACCCAACCTCTAAAAGAAAAAAGCATCGGATGCATTTTCCGCAACCCTCCAGGGCAATCAGCAGGGGCTCTTCTTGACCGGTGCGGCCTGAAAGGGGTCTCCGTCGGTGGCGCAAAGATCTCTGAAATCCATGCAAATTTCATCGTCAACCATGAGGGAGCCACTGCAAAGGATGTGAAACAGCTCATTCGACTTGTGCAGGAAAAGGTTTTAGAGCAAACTGGCGTTTGCCTTGAACCTGAAATCCGTATGATCGACTATG
>CAYWDE010000088.1:0-7323 GCA_964456885.1 uncultured bacterium
GACCTGTTCGCCTAATCCCGTCCAACTTTTCGGGCTTGCTGCCAACCCGCAAGCCCACCCTGTTTGAAGGAGAGGTCATGAGCACTTTCAAGGATGTCCTTTGCCTGCTGGCGATCTTCGTCCTCTACGGCATCGCCGGACGTCTGGATTATGAGGACGCGGTTGGGCTGGAAGAGATTCGTCAGGAATTAACCAAATACAAATAGATTTTTTCTTTAAAAAACTAGCTTTCAACAAAGTCTCCCGGTATGTATGGGAATAATAGAGGGGTTTAATGGAAAAACCCCGATGAGGAATAGGGGATTTTCTATGCGTATTTTATTTATGGTTTTAGTCGCTGCACTTACTTCCTTTTCTTGTTATAAAAAGACGGTTAAAGAATGTAAGGCAGATTACAAAGAAGATATTCAAAAATGTGATGCGAAAGGGGAGAGTTGCGAAGCGGCTGCAGAGAAGCAAAAAGGGCAGTGCAAGGCGATAGCTAATCCGACTCAGAAAAAAAAGTGTATCGAAGATGCAAAAGCAGCTAAAGATGCGTGTGAAGTAGATCAGAAAAAGTGTATTAAAGAAGCAAAAGAAGAGAAGAAGAGCTGCAAAAAGAGCGCTAAGTCTTAAAAAGGTATTTCAAAAGGATCACAAAAATCGGCAGAAGTCCGTTTCAGCGGCAGGCTCTAATATTTCTAGAAAAACGGACTGTTTTGTTATTTACAATGAGAGAGGTTGGAAGCAACCCTTCAGCGCTTTGAGTATAAAAAAGCTGTTTCTGGGTTGTTTGCAGGGCGGCCCAGCTCATTGTTTTTCGGCCGTTGATCTCCACGACCGGGTGCACTTTTTTCTCCCCTTTGTAAAGATAGATGAAAGCGTCGATGCCGAGATGCCCTGAGTACCCCATTTCTTTGATTTTTTTGACCGTAGGGTGAGCGATCTGGAGATGCTCTTCGAGCGCCCAGGGCTCCACTTGGGCCTGATAGGTCCCTTTATAGGTCCCATTTTTCTCATTTTCAAATACGGTCACCCCGATTAGTTCCCCATTTTCCCATTGAGTGCTAAAATCGAGAACTCTCTCTACCCAGGGCTCAGCAATCAGGGGGAAGGTGTAAAGCCGCTTTACATCTGGATTGTGGATATGGCCGTTGCCAGCTGTTCCAAAGGGTGTTTTGAGAACTTGGGGTAGAGGAGTTGATTCTATCCAATGTTGAAGCTCTTCTGAATGTTGTAGGAGTTTGGCTTGGGGAAGTTTAGGAGATTCGAGAAAGGAGAAAACTTTTGAATTGATATTTCGGATGAGCTCCCAGCTGGGGGGAGAGTAAGGGAGGTTATGTTTTTGGGCCCAGGCGGCGATAGCTCTTGATGGGCCCCAATGTTCGATTTTAAGACCTTTTGGAGGGTGATCGAGGAGGCATAGGCGGGGATCGGGATTTTCAGGTAGGTCTGAAACGAGGATCTGGTCATCTGGGGCAGCGTAGAGGAGGGGAAGAAATTGGAGTTGGAGCATGACTGGATGGGAGCGGATCCAATCGATCAGCGGTTTGTTGGAATTCGCTTGAAGCTCCCTTTCAAAAAAGGTGTTACAAATGTGAAGGCGCGACATTTATCGATATTTATGCCATAATGGTTCCATTATGAACAGTTCATTCCCTATTTTTCGTTCAGGAATCGGCCAAGATAGCCACCGGTTTCTCCCCACTGAATCATCTAAGCCGTGTATTGTCGGTGGAGTAATTTTTGAAGGTGTTCCTGGTCTAGATGCCGATTCAGACGGAGATGTTGTTTATCACGCGATCTGTAACGCGATCACCTCCCTTTCTGGGGTCCCTATCTTGGGTGGAATCGCTCGCGATCTTTGCCGTAAAGATGGGATCACAGATAGCGAAGTCTATATGGAAAGGGCTCTAAAGACGCTAGGCAAACAGAAAATTGTCCACGTGGCTCTCAGCATTGAGGGGAAACGGCCCTACTTTGAAGAGAAAATTGAACGGATGAAGAGGCAGGTTGCTGCTGTTTTGCATATAGAGATTTCTGCTGTAGGGATCACAGCGACGTCTGGGGATGGCCTTACAGATTTTGGGTGTGGCGATGGGCTTCAATGCTTCTGTATTTTGACAACAATGGAAATTTAATAGACGTCCAGTAAATACCGCTTTTCAAGACGGAGCGATTTGATGTATTTACGGGAATCCTCTTCGTTCATTCCCCCCTCTTCTCTCGCTATTTTGTGGAGAGCATTGTCGACGTCTTTCGCCATTTTTTCCGCATCTCCACAAACATAGATGTAGCTGCCGGTTTGAATCCAATCCCAAAGCGTTTTTTTCTGTTCGAGCATTTTATGCTGTACATAGATTTTTTCGGGTTGGTCGCGAGAAAATGCGGTATCGAGGCGGATCCTCCCTTGCTTTTCAAGGTCGGTCCAAAAATCTCCATAATAGAAATCAGAAGCGCGATTCCGTTCCCCGAAGAAAATCCAGTTACGCCCTTCTGCTTGATTGGCTAGCCTCTCTTGGATGAAGGCGCGGAAAGGGGCTACCCCTGTTCCTGGGCCGATCAAGATGATTGAAGCATTTGGATCGGTTGGGAGAGTAAAGTGGTTCGATGGTTGTATATAGATCGGAATAGGGGTCGATTCAAGGGCCGCTAATTCACATAAAAAATGGCTTCCTACTCCCAATTGAATTTGCCCATTTACAAGGGAGGAGGCGAAGGCGACTGTGAGATGGATCTCATCTGGGTATACTTTGGGGGAAGAGGCGATTGAATAAAATCGGGGTAAGAGGGGAAGGAGAATTTTACAAAGCTCTGAAGGGTTAGGTTTATGGTGTTCGACAAGCTCAAGGAGGGGAGAGGCGGTTTTTTCTATATTGAATAGTTTGTGAAACGAGACTTTGCTGATATTGGCTTTGTATAAAAGGGTATCCCGAAAGGAGTAGGTGGTGTTAGTCCGGGGGTCGAAGATCTCCTCATTTCCTGTTGCCTGAAGTTTGTGGAGGATTTGGTCGACGATTCTGGGATCGTTTGTGGGGAAAACGGCGACGCTATCGCCTGTTTTAAAAGCTAAGCCAGGTTGTCGGGTGTCGAGGACAATATGGTAGGTTTTTTTGCTTGAGGTTGGGCCTGTAAGGAGAAATCTTTCTTTGATTCGGGAAATATAGGGTTGGATTCTAGAATACATTTCTATAGACAGTTAGGTTAAAAAATAGGTACATTGAAAAAAAGGATGAGTAGACCCATGCGAATGTTATTTTTAACTCTCTTATGCATTATCTCCAACGCCTGCAGTAATAATGGGGACTCATCTCATCATCGCAGCTATGTGATTAGCAAGTCCACTGAAACTGCTAAAGAAGTTGAAATTCTTCTAGAAGAAGAGGCCGATTTTATTGAGCCGTCATCTGAGGAATAACAAGGTCTTTACAGTTTTTCTTATCCCACCCTTTTTTCAGCTGATCCATTTTTTTGTTGGAAATTCCTCCAAGCAATTCAATGGCACCCATCAATCGAACACGGGTCCTGTCTTTACCTAACAGGGTCACCGAATCAAAGAGAGAAGGGCCTTGTAATTTCCCCATAATGGAGGCAAACAGGACTGGGATCACCACTTTTTTATGGTGAAGTCCAAAGGCTTCAGCGGTTTCATGGGAGGCTCTTTCTAAAGCTTTTCCCGTCCAATCTTCTTGAGCATCTAAACTCCAAATAATGGTTTGGAGGAGGCAGCTGATCGTTTCAGGAGCATTCCCTTTTGGGCACAAAAGATCTGGGGTGACTTTCAGATCGTTGATAAAGAAAAAGTCGCAAAGCTGCATGAATTCAGCAAACGTTTTAATCCGCGTGTGGGCGAGCGGCATCAGTTTCCGCATAAATGTTTCGTTGAATTGCCACTCTTGAAGTCGGTCCCATAGTTTATCTTCAGGGATCGTCTCAATGATCCGTTTCTGGTTGACCCAATTGAGTTTTTGGATATCGAAAAAGGCTCCTGAGATCCCAATCCTTTTCGGATCGAAGTCGCGGATGATCTCTTCGAGAGGGTAGATCTCTTTATCGCTGGGCATGCTATAGCCCATCAAAGTGAGAAAATTGATGAGGGCTTCTGGAAGATAGCCGCTATCGCGGAAATAGAAGATCGAGGTGGGGTTTTTCCGTTTTGAAAGTTTTTTTCCATCTTTTCCGAGTAAGAGGGGCATATGCATAAACACAGGGGCTTTCCAGCCGAATGCTTCGTAGAGGAAAATATGCTTTGGGGTTGAGCTCATCCACTCATCGCCTCGGATCACATGGGTGATCTTCATTAGGTAGTCGTCGACAACGTTAGCGAGGTGGTAGGTGGGGAATCCATCCGATTTTAAAAGGACTTGGTCATCCACATCTGCCCAGGGGACAGTGACGCGCCCTTTGATTTGGTCTTCATATACACAGTCTCCTGTGAGAGGGATTTTAAGACGGATCACAAAGGGTTGCCCCGCCTCTTCTCTTTCTCTCACCTCTTCAGGGGAAAGTGTCCTGTATCTCCGATCATAGCCGACCCGTTTCCCTTGGGCTGCCGCCACTTCGCGCATCTCTGCCAGCTCTTCCGCTGTCGCAAAGCATTTGTAGGCATTTCCCCTTTCTAGAAGCTTGTAGGCGTATTCCCTATAAATTTCGGTCCTCTCAGATTGGCGGTATGGGGCATGAGGCCCTCCTACATCGGGACCTTCATCCCAATTGATCCCGCACCAGCGGAGCGCTTCAAAGATGTTTTTTTCATACTCAGGGCGGCTGCGCGTCTGATCTGTATCTTCAATCCGGAGGATAAATTTGCCGTTGAAATGGCGTGCAAAAATTAGGTTGAAGAGGGCGATATAAGCTGTCCCCACATGTGGGTCGCCGGTCGGTGAGGGGGCAATGCGAACTCGTACGGTCATAAAAATCCTTCAAAAATTGGATTCTATTTTGGCGATCGGTGGAGTTTTTTTCACCTATTTATACCAGTTATCATAAATAACGTGCATTTGGGCGAAGCCAAACCCCCTCAAACAGGATATCGTAAATCGATTTGTATTGTTTTAATACTAACCGATTTACGATATCCTGTTTGAGGGGGCTTTCGCTTTCGTCGAAATGCACGTTATTTATGATAGCTGGTGTTATCTGTGGCCATTAAAAAAATGAGGTCTTTCATCACATTAGCGGTTTCGACCAGCTGCAAATCTGTCTGACTAAAGAGATCGATAGGAGCTGAATCAAAATTCTTCTTTTCAAGTTCTGTGAGAAAACTTTGGTAAAGTTTATTTGAACTGAGCCTATTTTCTGAATTTTTCTTGAGCGTGTCTATATAAGGGACGTAGGTGCTGAGCTGCGTTTGCAAGTTATATTTATACATCGGCCCAAGTTGAATCCGGTGAAAAGGGGAAATATCGGAGAGATCATCTTCAAAATGGGGTTCAATTTGGTCGTTTTCTAGAGGAAATTTAGCAAATTGCTCTCCAATATCTAATTGGGAGAGGAGTCCCGGAACTGCGATATCTGAAAGGACGCCGGTTAATTGGGGGCTTTTCCCAGAGACGGTGTAGTAGCGTCCCCGAGTCACTTTATATTCCCCTTGCGGGTTCACTTTTGGATTGTTGATTGGATCGAGAGTAAATGTTTGGAAGGAGCCTTTCCCAAAGGTGTGGTCATCGCCAATGACGATCGCCCTTCCATAATCTTGTAGAGTTTGAGCTACAATCTCAGCTGCAGAGGCAGAGGCGCGGTTTACAAGGACAAAAAGGGGCCCTTCCCACACAGGTTTCCCTTCAGTTTCTCTAAGGTGTTGCACTTTTCCTGTATTGTCTTTAATCGAGACGACGATCCCTTTATTGATGAAAAGACCAGTTACGTTGACCGCTTGAGCCAAAAGACCCCCTGCATTACTCCTGAGATCGAGAATAACCCCTTTTAATTTGTGATCTTTTTTGATCTGTTCAAGAGCTTTTCTGATGTCGGTCGCAGACGAATTTTTTGGATCTTGGTAAAACGAGAAGAGCTTAAGCGTGGCAATCACCCCATCACCATAAGGTTCAAATGTGCTTTCTAATCTCGACTCTTCTAGGACAACCTCATTTCGAATCAACTCAATTTCGAGTTTCTCTGTCTCTCTATTTTCCCCTTCTCCACTTTCCCTTAAAACAGTCAAAAGAACAGGGGTCCCTTTTTCTCCTCGGATGAGTTCGACCGCTTCAGTGATATCCATTCCCACCACCGGTTCATGGTCGACGGCGATAATTTTATCGTTGATTTTTAGCTTATTGCTTAAGCTTGCGGGACTATTTTCAATAATCCGGGTGACAGAGAGGCCATCGAGATCATCGCGGAGTTGCGCTCCGATCCCAAAGAGGCGCATCTGCACTTGGATCATGAACTGATTGGCTTCAGTCGGGGTGAAGTAGTTGGTATGGGAATCGAGGGCAGAGGTGCAGGCTTTTAGGAGCAAACTTAAAGTAACTTTATGCCTATCTTCTCCCTCTACGTGGCCCAATTCTAATTCCCGATTAATCCGCCGTTTTTGGACTCGCTGAATAAATTTATTCTGCGTCTCGCCCCCTAATTTTTCGGTCGCTTCCATTTGGAGAGCTTTGATCCGAAGATTCCGTTCGAGTAGTTCTTCGTAAGAAGAGGCCCATTCGAGATCTTTGAACTCTTCGCTTTTAATGCCTAGAGGGAGCTTTCTCTGTGCCGTCTCTGATTCAATCTCATTACGCCTCTCTATCGCGTTGATAAAAGTGGCGTGGATCTCTTGAAAAAGGGAGAAGTCGTTATTTTTAAATCCCATTAATGCTCTTTGTAAGGTGCTTTCACTGGGATTAGTCCACTCTGCTATCTCACTTTCAATAAAATAAGTTTTTGTCGGATCGAGTTCTTCAAGAAAATTTTGGAGGGTTCTCTGCATAATTTCAGGGGTCAGGGACTTATGGCACACATGGGCCTTTAAGATCTCTTCAATCTTCGTTTTAACGTCTCTAGTGCCAAGTTGAGGGGGCTTCCCTTCGCATACTACAGCCCAAATAAATAGGAGGAGAAGAAGCTTATTTTTAATCATAAAAGCCTGATTATTAATTACTTTGTTTGTGCGTTAAAAGGCAATAAAACTCTGTCCGCTCAAGAATAGTGAATATACCGAAAAAGGCACTTTGATGCTAATCAAAAAATTTGAAACCAAGGCATTGATGGTTAAATATTTATAAAATATATTTTCAGTTTCTAAAAATAGTTGTCTCGATTGAGATAAAACGATTGATTTATACGCGTTAATATGAAATAATCATTACTTAAAGAACGAAAATTAAAACAAATATGTAAAATTTGGCTATTAGAAAA
>CAYWDE010000089.1:0-7221 GCA_964456885.1 uncultured bacterium
TTAAGCCTCTTGCGGTATTTAAAAAGGAGAGGTCTTTCACAATTTCAATATATCCCGATAAATAAATATTAATTATAATAAACTGTTTATTATGGTATAATTATAGTATAAAACTAATAAGGAATAATATGTCTGCTATTAATAGCCCGAGAGAGCTGGATATTTCTTCTGCAAAAATCTATCAGTGGCTTAGTGATTTAAAACAGCCTGTAACGATTTGTTCAGAAGCAGATATTACAACTCATCTTGAAGCGTACATGAAGGCTCAAGGGTATCCCCATATTCAAAGGACGTTTAGCCGAGAAGAAAAAGAGAATTTAAAAAAAGCTGTTTCCGCCCTCTCTTTCATCAATGCTGCGCACGCTTTAAGAGACAGTAAAGAACCGCTCTCCTCTTTAGACTTTATGAACACCCGTATCTTAAACGTATTTAATTCTCACGTCGCTGAAAATAAGACGCTTCTTATTCCAGACTCGAGAGACCTGGAAATTTTCAGTTCTGAGTGGGAAAAATGTTTAAAAGCCAAAAATGCTCATGCAGACGGGATCATTGAAATTCAAAATATACTTGACCCAACGGGACATCCTCGTATTTTTCCTGCAGCCTTAGATTTGTCTAAATTGGGAAAAGATGAGAGGCTGACTAAACTCAATAGAGAAGAGATCCAATCCTTGATCGCCCATGACTACCCTTTCTTGGCAAAAGAGATAGAGTTTCCTTTCCAAGAGACAGAAGGGGATATCTTGAGAGGTATAGGAAATAGTATTAAGGAAAAAGAGATTGTAAAAGGCGCTTTTCTTTTAAAAGTAGCTTATGAGGCGTCTCTTGCGAATCCTTCCACTGTTAAATTTAGAATTGAAAAAGCAAAGGAAGATGTAGAGAGTATTCAAAGAGTATTCTCAATTCCTAGTCCCGAGGATTTGAAAAACGTTTTGAAAAATTTAGAAAGGATGCCCAATGACACCAATTTTCAAAAATCCCTTCTCCTAGTGGCATGGAGCTTGGAGACAGTGAACGCTTTTTCTTATCTAGATCCATTTAGTTTTTCATTTATGACCGATGAGCAACAAGCAATTTGGGTCAAAAAGGAAGAGATTAAAGAGAAAGCGGCTCAATCTCTACACTCTTACACCGATCAAATGATTCAAAAAAACTGTGTTTTAGACCACATCAATTTTCATGAAGAGATGAAACCGTTTATTACAAACCGGGATGAGAAAGATGTGACAGAACAATTTAAAAAAGATGGCCACAGATATGGGAAGCTAGTCTTAACCGATCCAAATGGAAAATCTCTCCTTTTCCCTGGAGAAAACCCAACAGCTGGAGATACAAAAGCGTTTTTGCTTCATAAACTCAAAGCTTTTGCAATGATCGGTCAAGAGTTCGATCCAAACCTTTACGCCACATTGCAAGAAGCGATTTGTCAGAACTTAGAGAAATTGGGAACTGAGCATAGGATGTCTCATGAGCTTAAAAAAGCCTTTGGCGATGAAAAGTTCGCTGCCCTTGTTCCTATCGGGCCGAGAAAAGAGTGTCACGGTCTTAAAAAAATTGATGATACCCGTTTTATTGTAACACATGAATATAATATAAGAGTCTTTACAAGTTATGACCCTACAAATCAGACATCTCATAGAGTAAGGATTGAATACCCGATTGAGCGAGACGTCTCAGGCTCTTGGGCCATAAGGCAGCCAACCTGGACCTATCTAGGCGAAGATGCCAAGTCATTGATAGAGATGACAAAACCGATTCCCCTGCCGCTTCTCCCAGAAGAAGTAGCTAAAATGAGTGAAGAGCTCTCTCTGAATAAATAGAATTGCGGCGGTAGGCGATCTCTGCCAACAAGTGGATCGGAATTGGATCAAAAGAGCTCTGACTGAAGAGCTCTTTCCCATCTTGCAATAGGTCGTAGATAGGCAATTTATTTGAGTCCTCTTTACCTGCAAGGATAACCCTTTCGAATTCAGATTTTTCTTCATCGGATAGCGCCTGATATTTTTGAAAGGCTGTCAAAATTTGCTCTTTTATTTTTTGGTTAGAAAAAATTAAGGGTAAATTTTCCTCTGTGATCCTTTCTTGTTTCAGCAACGCTAAAAATAGAACCTGGAATTTGGTTTTTAAGTGGTGGGGATATTCTTTTAAATCCATCTGCTCAAGGAGCCGAAAAGCCTTGGCTGCTTCTTCGTATACAAAGCGAGAGACCCCATTGAAACTTTGACGCTGTCTCTCAAATTGAATTAAAGAGGCGTAAGTGGCTATCTGGCGAGCTAAATCTGTCGAGAGTTCCCCTTTTCCCAAGGAAGAGGAGAGCTCCCTTTTTTGCTCATACGTGAGCCTATTATAAAAACCCCTCAATTCATCTATTTTTTCCTCATCTAGAAGTTCGGGAATTTGAACTCTTCCATTTTCTAATAAATGGTGAATAGCTAAGCGTGAAAAAATAGGGAGAAGATCTGGATCCCTTTCGATTACCGATTCTTTCCAAACCCTATATTGTTCTCCAGAAACAGATCCCAGTTGTTTGAAAAAGGCGGTCAAATAGAGGGAGATTGTTTTCGGATATTTATTCAATATCGTAAAAGGTTCATAAGGGCGTATCTGCTCATATTCAACTATATATTGATTATGAAAGGCGCGATGCGCCTGGGATAAACCGCTGATAAAAGGCCTTAATTCTTCCTCGCTTGGCTGTTCTAAAGCTAAAGAGATCTGATCTGACCTCTCAACAAATCTTTCTGCCAAAGGCTGTAGCCTTCTCAAAGATCCTGGGTAGTCTTGAAATGCCTCATTATTTAAGATTTTAATTGCTATAGGGAGGGTAGCGCCAAAATCGCGCGTACCCTCCCCAAAAAAATGCGTTAACTGTTCTAAAGGCTTAAAAATTTTAGGTGCAGACTCTAGCCCTTCTTTAGCCTCTCTGACTAATTGAGGTAAAAGAGAAGGGTTATTAGTAACACTAAATAGTGAGCTCATTGGCCCGAAATTATATCAGCCGATAATGATAAAATCAATTAACAACACTTTTTGTCTTTTGTTTTACAAGTGTGGGAGTCGTGACAAGGACAAATTTCTGTACACGGTTTCTCTTTAACGGGTTTTTCACAGCAGGGACGCGCGCATTTTTGCGGCATATTACTTTCTTCAGAGCATCCACAAAATAAAGTTGCTATAGCTAATAAAAATATCACTTTCTTCATAGAGATTCCTTAGGTAAAAGTTTTTGGACGGCCCTCAGCACCTCTTCCGGACTGATCTGGAGGAAGCAGAAGGGTTGATTGCATTTCCGTTTTAGGCACGGGTCGCACGATGTGCGTCGGTAGACGGCGAGGGCATGGGGCGCTTTGTGGGGGCCGCAGAGGGCCGGATCGGTCGAGGCGTAGATCGCGACGACGGGGAGGTTGAGCGCGCAGGCGAGATGGACGGGGCCTGTGTCGTTGGAGATGAGGAGATCCATTTGGGTGAGGAGGGCGGCAAATTCCCGGAGAGAGCGGTTGGGGGGATCGATGTGGGCGCCGGGGATTTGGGAGGCGATCTCTTCCATCAGTTTTCGCTCATCGTTTGTCCCGGTGATGAGGATCTCACAGTTGAGCCTCTCTTTGAGCATTTTCCCTAGCTGAATGAACTTTTCAGCGGGCCACCGTTTGAATGCGTCTTTCGAGCCGGGGTGGAGAGCGATCCAAGGGGCTGCTTTTGAGCGGGGTGGGAGGTGCTCTTTCGGCTGGAGGAAAAAAGAGAGGGTTTCGATCTCTGGAAATGCTCCGATTGCTTCCACAATTTTCAGGCGGCGGACGATCTCATGCTGCTGCCGATTGGGGAGGGGATGGGTGAGGAGCTCATCGAGCCCTTTGTTGATCCCGGCAGTCCCGATGATGCGGGAGGCGCCGAGAAGAGAGACGAGGGGCAGGGTGAGTCTTTGCGAAGCGTGGAAGAGGAGCACGGTGTCGAATCTCTCTTTTTTCAGCTTGCGCCAGAGGGAGAAAAAATGGCGTGAGAGGGGCTCTTTCAAGACGAAGAGTTTGTCGATTTTAGGGTTGTGCTTTAAGACTTGCATTCCGATGGGGCTTGTCAGAACGGCGAGATAGCAATGGGGATAGCTTTTCCGGATATTTTCAATCGCAGCCGTTCCCCAGAGGGTGTCGCCTAGAGCTGTTGTGGAGACGACGAGGATCTGATTTGTAGGCTTATTCTTAGGGATGAATTTTTTTAGGAAGAGGACCGCTTTTTTGAGGAACCTATTTTTCATGGGTGGGTCATCTCTCTTAAAGTGCGGATCGGGATTTGCCTGATGTCTAACTCGGCGAGACATTGGAGGAAGATTTGAGCAAGTTGCAAATTGGTGATGAGTGGGACATGGTGATCGACAGCGAGTCTTCTGATTTTGAAACCGGCCGAATTTTTCTCCACTCCGCCGCGAGGAATATTGATGATGAGATCAAAATGTCTTTGAGAAAGGAGGGTGGAGATATTTGGCTCCAATTTTTCTCCCACTTTATAGACGACAACCGATTTAATTCCGTGTTTGGCGAGAAAATCGTGGGTCCCTTGAGTCGCGTAGAGATCCCAACCCTCTTGTTGCAAAGTAGCGAGCGATTCGACGAGTTTAATCCGGTAATCACCCGGTGCACTCACTAAGATTTTTTTCCCGGCGATGCTCTGTTCCGTGGAGAGCCAAGAGAGGAGGAGCGCCTCTAAAGAATTATCTCCGATGTGGGCTACTTCGCCCGTTGAGGCCATCTCCACATGGGCGACCGGATCGGCCCCTTTCAGCCTTTGGTAGGAGAACTGGGGCGTTTTCACACCCACATAATCGAGCTCGAGCGTCTCATAATTGCGAGGCTTATATTTATTCATCAGCAGTTCGGCGGTGATCTCGATCAGGTTGTTCCGGATCACTTTCGAGACAAAGGGGAAAGAGCGGGAGGCGCGGACGTTGCATTCGATCACTTGGATCGCGTTATCTTTAGCGATGAACTGGATATTGAAAGGGCCTGTGATCTGGAGCGCCTTCACTATCGTCCGGGTGATTTTTTTCGCTCTCCGGATCGTCTCCAGGTAGAGGCGCTGCGGGGGGAGAACGAGGGTCGCATCTCCCGAGTGGACCCCTGCGTTCTCCACATGTTCAGAGATCGCCATCACGACCACTTCGCCCCCTTTGGCGACGCCGTCGATTTCGAGCTCTTTCGCATGCTCGATGAATTTCGAGATCACAATCGGATGGTCGGGGGAGAGGAGAGCCGCCTCTTTCAGATATTTTTGGAGCTCCTTTTCATTCGCAACGACATTCATCGCTGCTCCTGAGAGGACGTAGGAGGGGCGGATCAGGACGGGGTATCCCACTTGGTTTGCGAACTCTTTAGCCCCTTTCAGATCGGTCGCTTTTAACCAAGGGGGTTGATCGATCTCAAGATCGTGGAGAAGGCTCGAAAAAGAGTCCCGGTTTTCCGCTTGATCGATGAAGCGGGGAGAGGTCCCTAAGATCGGGTACCCATTTTTGTGTAGAGGGAGCGCCAGATTGTTGGCGATCTGCCCTCCGACCGAGACGATGAGCCCTTTCGGATTTTCAAAATCGGCGATATCTTGGACCCTTTCGAGGGTCAACTCTTCAAAATAGAGGCGGTTCGACTCATCGAAATCGGTGGAGACGGTTTCTGGATTGGAATTGATCAGGATCACCTCTGTGCCCAATTTACGGAGGGTGCGGGACATGTTGACGGCGCACCAGTCGAACTCAACGGAAGAGCCGATGCAATAGGGGCCAGAGCCTAAGACAACCACCGGTTTTTTTTTCGAAGGGGTGATATCGTGCGCGGCAGCTTGGTAGGTGGTATAGAGGTAGTTGGTCTCCGCATCAAATTCACCTGCAAGAGTGTCGATCTGCTTGATGAAAGGGGTGATCTCATGTTTGATTCGGTAAGAGCGGACCGTTTTTTCACTCTGCTCTTTAATCCGCGCAATGGACGCGTCGGAAAAACCGAGCTCTTTCGCTTTTTTGATCAGCTCGGGAGCCATTTTTTGGGCTGCAAACCCTTGTTCAAACTGGGCGAGCTGTTGGATTTGGTGTAAGAACCAAGGATCGATATACGAGATCGATTGCGCATCCTCAACAAGCCCCCCTTTTTGGAAGAACTGATAGAGGGCGAAGAGGCGCCGGTCGGTCGGTTTTTGGATATCTCCTACTAGATCTTCGAGCGGCTCCGGAGAGTCGTCGATCCCGCTTGAGCCGATGTTGAGCATCCGGATCCCTTTTTGGAGCGCTTCGGGAAACGTCCTTCCGATCGCCATCACTTCGCCGACACTTTTCATCTCGGTGCCGATGGTCCGGTCGGCGCTTTTCAATTTTTGCGTATCCCAACGGGGGATTTTAACGACGATGTAGTCGAGGGCAGGTTCAAAAAAAGCGGATGTTTTTTTCGTGATCGCATTGGAGATCTCATCGAGGCGGAAATCGAGGGCCAATTTCGCTGCGACGAAAGCGAGCGGGTAGCCGGTCGCTTTTGAGGCGAGGGCGCTGGAGCGGGAGAGGCGGGCGTTCATCTCGATCACCCGGTACTGGCCACTCTTCGGATCGAGTGCAAATTGGACATTGCACTCCCCTTGGATCTTAAAGTGGCGGGCGCACTTGAGGGCGATCTCTCTGAGGAGGTGAAATTCGGAATTCGAGAGGGTTTGAGAGGGGGCGACGACGATGCTCTCTCCTGTATGGATCCCCATCGGATCGAAATTTTCCATATTGCAGATCGTAAGGGCCTGATCGGCGATATCGCGCACCACCTCATATTCGAACTCTTTCCACCCTAGGAGATACTCTTCGATGAGAATTTGGGGAGCCCCTAAGAGGGCTTGATGAGCCCTCTCTTTGAGCTCCTCTTCATCCTCAATCTTGCCAGAGCCGAGCCCTCCTAAAGAGAAGCCAGAACGGAGCATCACCGGATAACCGATGTTTTTTGCAGCCTTTATTGCCCCCTCCATATCTTTCACTGCATGGCTTTTGGGCGTTAACACCCCAATGGAGGCTAGCTGCTGTTTGAAAAGATCCCGATCTTCGGTGAGCCGGATCGATTCGACAGGGGTGCCGAGCACTTTAACTTTGTATTTTTCTAAAATTCCCCTCTCTTCAAGCTCTAGTCCTAAATTGAGGGCTGTTTGGCCGCCGAAGCTAAGTAAAATCGCAGAGGGGCGCCTTTTTTCGATGATTTTTTCAATCGTGGCGACATT
>CAYWDE010000090.1:0-7187 GCA_964456885.1 uncultured bacterium
AGGCCCTCATTGAGTCTCATGCAGGAAGTAGTGCAGATATCCATGGGTTTTCATATGATGATCCAAGAAGTATTGATGGGCATGTGGTCCGTTTAAAATAATTCATTATTCGTCCCAACAAAAATTCTTGAAGGAATATTTAGAGTGAGCGTCTAAAATTACTTCAAGAATTTTTACCACTATCGCGTAGTTAAAAAATCAAAATCTTTTAATGAGGGGAGAAATCTTCGATATAGAGTGTCGGATTGGGGGTTGTTCTACAAATGCGTATTGCAGAAAAGATCCCAGAGGCGATCGATTTGTCGATAAACAAGTTCTTATTACGGATGGTTTTTAAAACTTTTCGAGTTCGGATGTCAATGACAGATTCTCCGTTACCTAAATGATACACAGTTAAAAGTGGGTCCGATAAAAATAAATCATTAGATTTATGATAGGGGATTTTTAATAGTCTGCCGATCTTACCGGTTGATAAATCGATCGAATAGCCAAGACTGCCTACTTTCTCTACATTGTGGCTAAAAAAGGCAGTTTGTCCATTTGCAAAACGGAGCTGAAGGGATCCTTTCTCAGCTATTGGGAATTCTTTTTCCACTTCATGAGTAAAAAGGTTCAGAATGGATATTTTGGGATCGTCTTTTTGAATTTCTTCTGTCCGCACGGGATTACGATTCGTAGAACTAATGAGAAGGCGGTTTCCTTCCAAAAGCAGCGAATCAATTCTACAATTAGAAGAAGAAACCTTTAGGTCGGTTATTTTATAGGCTTGAGTTAAACGATCTAGAACAAAAATTTTAGGGGCAACGCCGCCAGTGCAGAGGACGAAATAATCTCCGTTTATAACGACCTCGAAATCACGAGAAAAAAGACTTTTAGATAGAGCGTCAAGAGGGATATTGCTTAAGATATTTCCTCTTATGTCATATTCATAAAGAGCTTTCTCCGCTGTCTCCCCGACCCTAAAAACAGTCCCGTTTACAAATAGAGAATGGCTCCCACCGTAAGAGAGAGAGGCTGTTTTTTTTTCATTGAGAAAAAACTCCACATAAGACTTTACGGAGAAAAGGTGACCTTTCCGATAAAGCTGAACTGCAATCCCATTTTCATCGATTAATAAAGATTCAGCAGGAGTGAATTCTGGGGGTGCTGTATCTGGCAGATATTCGCTTACTTTTTGTTTTGAACGGAGGTCATATACCAATGTAGAATTGGGCCCTTTTGCAGCGACAAGATGCCCCGCTCTTTTTATCCCAGTTGTTTTTAAAGGAAGTTTCAACTCATGAGATTGAAAAGCATCTTGAGCGATATTTCGAATCGTTTGATTTTCGATAGCTTGTCTTAAGGAGCGGGAATTTCCTGAGCGCTCTCTTTCGAAAAGGGATCGGGTGATATGAGGAGACACTTTAACAGATCCGGGTGGAAAAGGCGCTCGAGTACTCATATATTTAAGACTTCTTATGCCAGTGGGGTTTTCGGCTCGCGAAGATGAGGAGGGGGGCGATGCAGAAAATGAGAGTCGCTCCGATCAGAAATACTTCGAGGATGATGAGACTGCCTGTATCGATCTGGCTTGGGGGGAAGAAACTGATCCCGACACCGAAGGCAGATCCACAGATCCCAAGGAGGCAAATGACCCACATCCCTAGATTTCCATAAGGGACTTTATAGAGGCGGGGTACGTGGGGATGTTTATAGCGGAGAACAAGGGCTGCGACGAACATCAAGATGTACATCAGCATGTAGAGGAGTGAGGCGAGGGCAACAAGGGCCCAGTAGGAGCTGTTGACCGAAGGCATCAAGAGGAAGATGAGGGAGAGGGCAGTCACGATGATCGCTTGTGTAATGAGGATGTTTGTCGGCATCCCGTTCCGATTCGCTTTATGGAAAATCGGAGGGAGATCGCCATGTTCTGCTGTTGCGTAGAGGCCGCGGCTAGGACCTACGATCCAGGTGCTCATCATCCCAAGGGCGCCAAAGGTGGTAATAGCTGCGATGATCGGCATGGCCCAAGGCATATTGAACGCATTGAAAAGGTATCTGAAGGCTTCCATGCCTCCTGAGGCGAGTTGGATTTTACTATTGGGGACAATCGAGGCGATCGAGAGGGCGCCCAGAGTGGAGAAAACGAGGATCAATGCGGCCGATAGAAAAATGCCCTTTGGGTAGTCCCGTTGAGGGTTTTGCACATCTTTGGCGTGGACCGCTGACATCTCCATCCCGGCAAGGCCTAAAAGAACCCCTGAGAGGAGGACGAGCTGGCTGACGGAGCTGAGATCGGGAATCAAGGCGTTCCAGGAAAGTTCAATCTGCACCGGATGGCCTGCCAAAACCCAAATAGCTCCCATGAAGATGATGAGAACGATCGGAACAATGGTTCCAAAAAGAGCTGTGATCGAGCTGATCCAGCCTGAAACGCGCATCCCAAGGAAATTGATGAAGGTGACTGTCCAAAAAGTGATCAGAATGGCTGTTAAGACGTAGATCTTGTTATTGGCCAGATCGGGATTGATGATGTAGGCAAAAGTTGAAACGATAAAAGATAAAATAGTCGGGTACCAGATCACATTTTCGATCCACTCGAGCCAGATCGCTAAAAATCCGAGCCTTGGGCCTAAAGCGGCTTTAACCCAGGTATAGACCCCCTTTTCTGGCCAGCCCGAAGCGAGCTCTGCTGAAACGAGGGCAACCGGGATGAAGAAAAATAGGGCTGATAAAGCGAGGAAGACGATGATTGAGAGGCCATATTCGGCAAGGAGGGGGAAGTTTTTAATATTGCAAATAGCGCACACATTAATCAGTGCAATCATCGAAGCTGTTAAGCTCTTTTTTTGAAACATACCCCTTCCTTAGAAACTGTCCTTGAAACGGGACTTCGTCGCTTTTGTGGATTATTTTGGCCAGTTTTTAATTCTTTTTTTTGGGTTAATATCATTTTCCGTATATTGACCCCAAAAAAAGAATTAAAAACTGGCTCAAAAGAACCTAAAAATCGACAGAAGCCCGTTTCAACGACAGTCTCTTAAACTAATCAGGGATAGATATTACCTCAACCAAAGGGGATTTGTCGATACTGGAGTTGTTGAAACCCGATTTAAGGGGGCCCCAGGAAATAAAGGGGCGAGACTATTCTCCAAAAATTGTTTCTTTAACACAGGGTTTTCCGAGGGGAGGGATTGAGCCTCTAAAACCGGTTTTTCGATCTTAAAATACAAATAGAGCTGGTTCACTGTATGGTGAAAGAGGGAAGAGATCCGCTCAGGTGCAAAAACTCCGAATTGAGGAATCTCAAGAGGAGCGAACTCCAGGTTCAATTGATAGATGGTTATTTTACGTGTAGCAGGGGAGGCGTTCTCTGTTTCTTTGAAGGGATAAAGGGGCCCAGAGGTTTCCATTCTCGTTAATGAGGGGAGCAGAGATTTCCCCTCCCACTGGTTAATCCTTTCTGCGAAAGCTCGCAGCGAAGCTGTCGATTCAAATGTGTAAATAATTTGGTTAGGAATTTGATAGTTAATAGAAGTGAGCCCGTCGACGGGGTAAGTTGCGTAGGATGCGAGCTGAAAATGGGGGAGTTGAAGGAACATTCGGTAGTGGGGAATTTGGGCGGCCATCTATTATCTCCTGTATTAAAAATGGAGGAGGATACTAAGCCTTCAGGGGATAAAAATCAATTTTGCCACTGGTATACAGTGTTCGCTATACACAAGGGGTAGTAGATTTCTACGAAGGCCTTTTCAAAAAGTGGATCGCCAAGAAAAATCACCTCTTTATCTTCAAATATTTTGGCAAAAGCGGGGGGGATCAAAATCCCTGTCTCTCTCATTTCAACTTCTAAAAAACGGTCGTGAAATGCGGCTTTCCCTTGGATGAATTCGACAACGACAAAACCTGTTTTTGTATTGATCAGTTTCATCGGATCCCCATTTGTAAAGGTAGATGTGATTGCGCTAGCTGCTATAAATAGTGTCCGTTTCATAGTTTTTTTCCAATCTTTGACATGGCTGTATTGATCTCTTTAATTGTTAGGTTCGGTTCTTGGGCCAGTTTTTGAAGAACGGAGATCCGTTTTTTAAAGGCGGGAATGGCACTCTCTAAACCCATTTTTTCAAACTGTTTCGATAAACTCTCTACATCTATCTGAGCAATTTTCTGTTTGGATCCTTCCGATAAAGGGTATTTTCCATTAGGCAAGAACGTTAAATTATTTCGGAGCTGCTGATTTTTCTCTGGGAAAGCGAGGCCGTTATCGATTTTTTTTAAGGCTAAAATCTCATTTCCGACCTGATCGATCCCTTTTGAATAGACGAGGAAATTCCCCATGTGCCCATCGGTATCATAAGTCATCCATAAAAGGATATTTGCCTCTTCAAAATTGGTCTGGTCGAATCGGGAGGCGATCTCTTCATCGGAAAGGCCCGCCTCTTGAAAATCGTGGATCACTTCGAATAGACTTTTTGAGTGGGGGATATATTCTTGGACCGAGCAGAGCTTCTCTTTTTTTACAGGGCCGCATAATTCCATATACCGTTTGAGCTCATCTAAAGAGACCCCTTCGCTAAAGTCGTGAAATTGGTCCGATTCGAAAATGCCAAAGACCGTTTTAGGGACAAGGTTGTGGAGAGAGGCCGCTTCTGCAACGGTATATCCGAGAACTTCTCTCATCGCAGATTGGTATAGACGTATGTTGGCTCGCAAAGGACTCATAGAAAAAGGGGTTGCCCACCCATCATGGTTAATGGCCCCCGCATCCTCATCTAGAGGCTTAATTAAAAAATGTTTATTCCCTTTGTCGTCTAATAGAAAATAGGAGCCATTGATCCCTCCAAGTCGATTCAACTCTATGTGGAAGTTAGGGAAACGGAGGGCGAGTGGAGAAAATTTCTCTTTTGTCTCTCCTATTTTCCATTGAATCTCTTGAAGGGTTGCATAAAGCTCTTCCACCGAAGAAATTTTTTCAGTGACTTCAGGCCAAAAATAGCCAAAGGACCATAGATCTTCTTTGAGAGCTGATTCGTCTAGAGTTTGATCGTTTGGAAGAGAGGGGCGAGAAGTGGTGAGTAAATCATTAAACTGTCTACTGGACAAAGTGTTGTAAAAAGCGGCTTCTTTTAATTCCACACATTTTGCCTTTAAGTGGGTGGAATAATAATATAATGCTAATTAATCATCAATGTCATATTTGTGTTGTTTTAATATTTAATAATACTTTATATTAATTATTTTCTTGGTATTAGTTATTCGTCTTTGAATAGTGATCCAAACCCTTTTTTCGGGTCCCCTTTTTCTGAAGGGTTAGAGTCTGGTTTTAGTTTGAAATCTTCACATAGATTGCTTGCTTCCCGATCCCTTATGTAGTCTGTTCCGGGAACAATACAATCATTCGGTTTGCCTGGCGCGTAATAGCGGCAGTTGGTGCAAGTATGAAGATCGATTCCGCATTGGGGGCAGACCGCGCGGAATCCTATTTTTGATGGGGAATCTCCGATCTGTTTTTTACACTTCCAGCAGTTCATAGTATTAAAAATTTTCGAGAATGAAAAAGGGGTGCTTTCCCATAAAACACCCTCTAAAAATTAAACCTATTTCTTAGGCTCGTACCCTACGGGAGCGCGAGGCTGTGAAGAAACCGGTGGTCGGATCGCTGGTCTTAGAGTTGGATCTGCAATTGACGAAATCTTAGGAACCGGCTGAATAGGGCCTACGGCTCTTCCAGCTAATAAAGGGGTTAGCGCAGCGGAAGGCTCAGCAAGTTTTCTAAGATGCCCTTGTTGAATAGATTGAGCCAAAGGCTGAACTCGAGTTGTTGCCCCTTTTGCTTCAGAAGCGGGTTGCCCCCCTTTCTGTTCAGAAAGAGGGGAAGGTCCCCCTTTTTGTTCTTCCTGTCTAGCGAATTGAGGTAGTACTGGGCGGATTCCCTGAAATGGATTTACTCCCATTTTTTTCTCCTTATTTAAAGCGTTCACGTGACGGAGGTTTGGAATGGCCATTAAACCGATTTCTACTAGCGGCAGCAGCATAACTCTTAGGTCTAGAGTCACCCCCTTTGGCTTCAGAAGGTTCTTCCCCTTTTCTCTCTTCTCTAGGAGTGGAAGTAGCTCCTTTTGCTTCTGAGGGTTTAGTTCCTCCCTTATTTTCGTTGTGATAAGGGGTCGCTTTCCGTTTTATAGGAGCGGTTCTATCTGAACGTGGGGTTGTGGTAGGAGGTTCGTACCCTACTGGAGCGCGGTTGAGTGAAGAGCTCCCTTGTCGGTTTAGAGGCTGTGGATGGGGGAGAGGGGCTCCTTGAGGAATAAGAGGTCGTTCTTCCCTCGATTTAGAAAAAGTGGGATGAGGGCCAAAGTCTCTCGGGGTATTTCCTTGTCCATTTAAACGCTCCGTATGGAGGGAGGAGGCTGATTGAGGGAGAAAAGGTGAGCCGTCTGTTGATTGTTGTCGGCCCATATTTCTCAATGTAGAATAGACCGTTGCCCACCAACGATTTGATCTAGTATCTGAGTTCAAGGAGGGGTGAAGGGGGACGCCCTCGCGAGGTTTACGGTCTAAACAGGAGCGGCAGAGAGTCAAAATCAGTCCAAGGCCACCGCTTACAGCTAAAGCCCATTCGGCTTCAAGGAGAGCGAAGCTGGCTAAAGATCCAAGGAGCCAGATGATAAATCTATTGGTTTTCCCAGCTGTAGCTCTTCCTCCATGATCCATTGGATCTGTAGGGGGGCCGCTTATGGTGCCATTTGGGAAGCGTTCAATTCGACTAGCCATATATTCTCCTTAGATTTGTTTTGCGCGTGCAAATTTATTTCTAGTTACATTGATCAGTAGGGCGTCGCTTTCTGAATCCCAAAAACTGACATTGCTATTGGTCCCAAGGATGATGTAATGATTGGGATTCCAATCTTTCATAATAGAGGCATCAGAAGGGGAGAGTTTCCAGTGGGTGTGATCATTGAGGATGATCACTCTCTCCTCTAGATCTATAGTTGTGATAAATTTAGCATATTCTCCTGTAGTTACAGGACCAAGAAAGAGGTTGGCTTCAACAGAGGTGCCATTATTTTTGTTGACAATCCGATAGGTATGTTTAGAGAACCATCGGTTATTTTGTGTGATGGTGAGGGGATCGTTAGTACGCCAGTGAAGGGCTTTATGTTTTGCGTCATAGCTGCTGATTTTCCATACCGATCCATCTTCTAACT
>CAYWDE010000091.1:0-7130 GCA_964456885.1 uncultured bacterium
GCCGATTTTGAAATAGATCGGAAACGTAACTCGGCAGGAGAAATTGAAGATATCAACGCTTATTTAGCCTCCTTTCCTTCGACTCGACAGAGCTACAAGGATATCTGCTTATCCAATAGAACCCACTCATTTGGCGGATCTCAGCATTATATGGAATATGCTGAGAAGACCTCTCTTAAAAAGAGTGCAGAATATGCAGATGCTTTGAAAATTTTTTCGAAAAATCGGCAGTATGTTTTGCAGCTTATGGAGCAACAAAAAATCGATGCCTTATTAATGCCTATTTGCACTACAGGAGTTGCAACGAATATTGCCGATTCTATAAATACTTGGATGCTCCCGGTTTCTTCTAACTCCGGATTGCCTTCGATTTCCTTAACGATTGGGTATCAGGGCTTACCAGTTGGAATGGAACTGATCGGCAAATTTTATGGAGAAGGCGATTTATTATGTATGGCGTATGCATATGAGCAAGTTTCAGAGCCTCGTAAAATACCTATTTTGAGTAATGGTCAAAAAAATCAAAAATTAATAGAACTGCAAATAAATGAATTAAACAACCTATTTACATTAATTGGTTATCGATCATATGAACTTATCATGAAAAATAATCAAGAAATAACACCCGAAAATTTCAGTAAAATTGTAAATGATCTTTTAAATTCTCTCTAGTGCATACGAACCTATTTTACACAAAAAAAGGGTGCTGAAAATTTTGTTGTTTCTTTGAATCCTAAATTAAACAAGTTGTCTGGTGGATTCATCTTATTTATCCCATTAGAATAGTGCGGAAAGCATTCTTTAACCCTTCGTGAGCGGAGAGGGTTTCGAGAGAGGGGCGGAAGCGGTAGCTCCAATTGGTGGGAAGGACAGTTCCTGGGATATTGATCCTTTCCGATTCGGGATCGGGAGAGACCAGTTCGGGAAAGAGGGCGAGATATTCTTGGAGAAGGTTGATGTGGAAGAGGCTCGAAGTGTGGTGCGCAGCATGGAGGATTTTGAGTCTTTGGTTGGGGCTGAGAAGGGGATGGTAGGGGATGTCTAAGAGGTGTGCTAGGGGAACTGCATCGGCAGGGGCATTTTTCCACCAAAGTTCGAGCGGTTCTGTATCGTGGGTAGAGAGCGTTGTAAGACTAAAGGGCTCATATTCGTTGAAGGGGATGTAGCGGTGATCCTGTTTTTCCCATCGGACCACTTTTGTTCCGCAGATACCCAGCTTTTTGAGGATCGGATAGACGCTTTTTGGAATGGTCCCTAAATCTTCTGCCATAGGGAGAAGGGGAGAGGAGTCGATGAGCATTTCAAGAAACTCGGTTCCACGTGCATCCCATGTTGCTGGATCAGGGGGGAAGAAAGAACCCTCTGTTGCAGGCTTCCCTTTGGAGATTCCCCAGATGCGGAAAAACCCAACCACATGATCGATCCGGTAGATGTCGTAGAGCGGTTGGAGCGTTTTGAGTCGCTCTTTCCACCATTGGAAACCGGTTTTACGCATCTCTTCCCAGTTGAAGAGGGGAAAGCCCCAATTCTGTCCCAATGCATTGTACATGTCGGGGGGAGCACCCGCACTTAAATCGAGACGGAAAAGGGTTGGGTGGGCCCAGACATCGGCGCTATCTGGACTGAGGAGAATCGGAATGTCCCCTTTGAGGAAGATATGTTGTTTTAATGCGTGTCCATGGACGAGGGCCATTTGTCGGAAGGCGTGGAATTGGAGAAATGTGTAGAAATCGACTTTGTTGGAAGAGGGCTCGGCATTAGGAGGCCAATCGTTCCATGAGGTGTGGTCAAACTCCTCTTTGAACGCTTTGAATCGGGCATAAGAGGGGAGCCACCGGTTGTTATTTAGAAAGGTTTGGTAGGCAAGAGTTTTGGAAAGGGTGGAAAACGTCTCTGCAAAAAGGGTTTTCAAGAGCTTAAGTTTTTGAAAAAGGATCTCTTTCCGATCGTGTAGATGGGAAAAAGGGGGGATCCCAAGCTCAGAGAGGCTTATATAGACAGGATCAAGGGCGCATGAGCTGAGTGGATTATAAGGGCTTGGATCGAGGCCCGTGTCGTTGAGGGGGAGAAGCTGGATGCAATCGAAATGGATCGTTTTACACCAGTCGATGAGGGGAATTAAATCGAGAAATTCTCCGATCCCACAACTATTTTGAGTGTGAATGGCAAAGAGAGGAATGCAGATCCCATGATGGGGCGTTTGGCCGATCTTTTCCCATTGAAGATCTGTTTTCAATGCATCCCAAAGGGGTTCCGTTGTGTTTGAGGCGGAGCGCTTTGGCCGCTCGAGATCGCTTCGCGCCAACTATTTCCCATCTCCAGAAAAGCACCTAGAAAACCGCTCAATTTTTCCCCGTTCAGGATATTGAGGGGATATTTTTGGAAAAGGGCCAATTGGTTGGTGGTAGCGAGGTAAGAGAGGATTCCGACGCGGGGATCGGGGAGGGCATTTGCTTTTAGTGCCTCTTTCAAAATGTTTTCTCTAAATTTTCCTGGAGGTAGGTCGATGAGTTTGGAGAAAATCCAAAGGTGTTCCTGAGTAATATCGAGTTGGAGCTGAATGATAAGATGGGGGTGGATCTGGATGCTGCAAGCGTGCTGCTTGTCGATATGGAGCTTGAGATCGAATACTTTGCCGAGGCCGCTGAGGAGCTCTTCAAATTGGGTGATCATTTCTCCTCCTCTTCCTCTTCTTCTTCAAGGCGATCTTCGAGTTTTTCGATTGTGTCGATGAAGTTTTTAAGGACCTCATCTCTGTGTCTCGGATCGCGGAAGTAGCGGGGGGCGATCTGTTTGATCGCGTCTCGCATTTGGGAGTAGATAATGATCTGAGCTGCGGTCTCTTCGGAGATCCCTAACATTTTCGCTGTTTGGAGAATTTTATCGGGATTCATGAACCGTTCGGAGAGGATTTTTACGAAGATCCGGGCAAGGATCTCAAAATCGAGGCGGCTGGGGAGGATGAGGTTGTAGGAGTTGAATTCCCTTTGAATGAGGCGCATCCGAGATTGGAAAAAGCGGAAGACCCCTAAAATCCCTTGCATCGACCTCGTCTCATCGAGAAGGCGCTTCAGCTCTCCCCGTTGAATGGAGGGGCCTTTCGATTTCATGTCGCTCCCTAAAGAGTGGAGCATGAAGGTGATCGCCGATTTGAGTTTTGGGTAACGGAATTTTTCGGCGAGCTCATCGAAGAGTTTGATCGGGTCTCTCGGATTGAGGATGATCTCTCGGTAGAGATCGCGGAGACTAGTTGGAGAGCCGAGCCCCTCTTTGGCGAATTCGCGCGCTTGGGCACCCATATTGCGGCCTGCGCGGATCTCTTTCCCTTTGTCTTTATTGAGCTTCTCTTTAGCCTCTAGAGTCGCTGCAATAAGTTGCGCATCGCTTGTCTCGATGAGAAAGTCGAGCGCTTCATCGGCTAGAGCCGCCTCTTTATAGATCGTCTCAACTTTCTTCAGGATATTGTCAGATGTATCGCTTTTCGTGACCTGGGAACGGAGTATTTTGAGGGTTTTGGAGCTGAGCTCGTAGTTGGTTTTTTCAAACCGCTCGGCCGCCTCTTCGATTTTTTCCACATCGACGATCTTTTCAACGACCTCTTCGGCCCCTTCTGTCTCTTCAGTTTTGTGGTCGCTTTTCGAGTGGATATCTTTGATATTCCGGAATCTTTGCGCTTGAGTCATCGGATTAAAGAGGGCAAATTCGAAATATTGGTTTAAATCCTCTTCACTCTCTACCTGCATCGCCCGATCAGCTGCGATCTCTTTTTGAATCGCGCTAACCCCTTGTTGACTGGCGGGGAGGATGCTCGATATAAGGGGGTCGCTCATAATCCTATGTCAGTTGTACACGGCCTAGGGGTTGGATCCGGATTTCTGGAACGATCTCTTGGTAGGAGACAACGGCGAGATCTGGGAATTCCCCTTCGATCAATTTGCGTACGAACCGTCGGACATCGATTCCAGTGAGGAGAACAGGGGGCTGCCCTCCTGCAGGTGTAGGTTGGATCGTGTTGCGCATCGAGTGGAGGATGAGCTGGACCGAATCGGGATCAAGAGCAAGATAGGAGCCGGCAGAGGTCTGTTTGATTGCGCCGCGGACCATATCTTCGATCTCTGGATCGAGCAGGTAGACGGAGAGGACCGATTGGCCGAGTGAGTATTTGTAGCTGATGTAGCGCTTGAGAGAAGAGCGGACATATTCGGTGAGGAGGACCGTATCTTTTTCGGTCTGGGCCCATTCGCTGAGAGCCTCC
Source organism: uncultured bacterium (assembly GCA_964456885.1). GTDB lineage: Bacteria > Chlamydiota > Chlamydiia > Chlamydiales > SM23-39 > REEB52. Next base: position 4,256 of record CAYWDE010000091.1, read on the forward strand.
AAGATGGTGCGGAGGTCTTTGATCGAGATCTGCTCTTGGACGAGGCGTCGGAGAATTTCTGTGAGTTTTTGTAGAGGGACGAGACGGGTGACCTCTTTGATGAGGTCGGGGAACGATTTTTCGATAAACTCGAGGATAGCGCGCACCTCTTGGATCCCAATAAATTCGCTCGCGTATTGGCGATAGAATCTGGAGACGTGGAGGATGATCACCTCTAAACCTGTCCAGAAACGGATGCCAGCACGTTGGAGGATCTCTTGGTATTTCTCATCGACCCAAAGAGCAGGCATACCGAGCGTCCCCTTAGATGCGGTGAAAGGGATATTGTATCTGCGGAGCGTCTCTTCACTTTCGTTAGTGAGGAGATGCTTGAGGAGAATTTTTCCACGGACAATCGGAACTTCATTCAGGTGAATCGCATATTCGGTCGGCTCGAGCGTTGGCGAATCGGTCCGTACGTGGATCCCGGGGAAACGGACTCCCAGATCTTGGTAGAGGGCGTGGCGCATTTTAGGGATCATCTGATCGATGAAGGTGACCCCTTGTTTATCTTTCCGGATCAATAGGGAGATCGAGGAACCCACCTCTAAAACGATCGGCAAGGTGAGGGCATAATCTTCAGGGCCGCCCCCGGAGACTGCATGACCTGGGACGTCGGTATCCATCGCGCTAATGCCGGCGCCCGCTTTCGCAGCCACCCGTTTTGCATTTGTGAAGAAGACATAGCCGACGAATCCGATCACGGCAGCGAGAATCAGGAAGGGGATAGCAGGGAATCCGGGGATCCAGGCCATACAGAGTAAGAGGCCCCCTGCGATCATCAATGCTTTTGGTTGTTTGAGCAGCTGCTCAGAGATATCTTTCCCTAAGTTCGAATCTTTTTTCTCACTCGAGACGCGGGTGGTCACAATACCCGCTGTGATCGCAATCATCAGCGCTGGAATTTGCGATACGAGGCCGTCACCAATGGAGAGGAGAGAATAGATCTTGGCCGATTGGCCGAGTGTCATCCCGTGCATGGTGACCCCGATGATCAACCCTCCGATGACGTTGATGGCGGTGATCACGATACCGGCGATCGCATCCCCTTTAACGAATTTCATCGCTCCGTCCATCGCTCCGTAGAGTTGGCTCTCTTTGGCGAGGCCAAGGCGCAATTCGCGCGCTTGCTGCTGGTCGATGATTCCCGAACGGAGATCTGCGTCGATCGACATCTGTTTTCCGGGCATCGCATCCAAGGTGAAACGGGCAGCAACCTCTGCGACCCTCTCAGAACCTTTTACGACGACGATGAATTGGACGATAGTGATGATAAGGAAGATCACGCCCCCTACCACATAGTTGCCCCCGACGACGAAGTTGCCGAATGCGGCGATGATTTTACCTGCGTTTGCATGGAGCAAGATCTGACGCGTTGAAGAGATGTTGACGCCGAGTCGGTAGAGTGTTGTGAGGAGAAGCAGAGAGGGGAAGATCGAAAGTTGAACCGCTTTTTGGATGTAGATCGCAACAAAGAGGAGGACAACAGAGACCGACAAATTGGCTGAAATCAGAAGGTCGATGATATGGGGGGAGATCGGGAAGATCAACATCATCACAATCGAAATGATGACCGCCGCTAAAAATAGGTCGCTCGATCTAGAGATGACATTGAGAGCCCGGTCGCCGCCAAGAAGGCGAGTGAGATTATCTAAAAATTTTTTCATTTAAAAAGTTCCAAGTTGACATCTGGATTTCCTTCCAACGATTCGATCCATTTGAGGATTTCCGCCACAGCTTCATAAGTATCCTCAGGTATATAATCGGAGATTTTCCCTTTACTGTATAGCTCTCTTGCTAAATCTACATTTCGCATGATCGGGATATTGTTTTCGACACCTATTTTTATGATTTGCTCAGCCACATAGCCCGCCCCCATCGTCAAGATAATCGGAGCCACCTCGTCGGGAGGGCTGTATTTCAAAGCGACTGCAATATGTGTCGGATTTGTGATGATCGCTCTCGCCCGTCTTGCGGCTCTTGGACCATCTTGGTAGGCGATTTCTCGGGAGAGCTCTCTCCTTCGCCCCTTGATCATCGGATCCCCCTCTGTGTCTTTATATTCCTGCTTCACCTCAAATTTTTCCATCTTCATCTCTTTGGCGAAGTTTTGTCTTTGGAAAGCGAGGTCGAAGAGGGCGACTAAAAGGAAGAAAATGCCCACCCGTAGCGCTGAGGTGAATAAAAAGTCGTGAACCACCGATGCGATCCCTAAAATCGGCATCATTACTGTGGCGATGATGTTGGGCAAAGCGCTTAAGACGACGATGTAGATGATGATCGCAGCGCCTGTGATTTTTGCCATCGATTTGAGCAGCTCCACAAGCACTTTCATTTTAAATTTATTTTTGATCCCCTCAATCGGATTGAGTTTTTTTAGATCAAACTTCATCGCCTCTAAAGAAAATACGGGGCCATTGACCAAAAAGCTCACTAAAACTCCCGTGAAGCAGACAAGGCCCATAATGGGCAAACTCGTATTTAAAATCACATGCATGGCTAACAAAAAGAAAGAGGGGGCTTTCTCCTCGATATCTCCCTCGGTACTGGAAGCGGCTCTAAACATCAAAAGGAGGAAACTGGTGATGTTTTCGTAAATATAACCAACCATAGCGAGGCTCCCCATAATGGAGACGATAAACGTGAGGGCCGCTGGCATATCTTGCGCTTTAGCGATCTGCCCTTTTTTACGCGCATCTTTTAATTTTTTTGGGGTAGCCTTCTCGGTCTTTTCAGCCATAGAAGTAGAATACGAAGAAATTTGACTACGGTCAAGCGCTCAATTTGATATTATACCATCTACCCGAAATAATCTGCATTTTGGCTAGCGAGAAAG
>CAYWDE010000092.1:0-4807 GCA_964456885.1 uncultured bacterium
CGATATCGGACCCCACAGGCTAGAGGGGCACTGTGAAGGGGAACTCCAGTTCAGTAATACCCTATACCGCCCTCTTGTTCAGGGGCAGATCTTCTTTAAAGAGGGTTCCTATGAAAATTACTATTCAGGGACGCAGCTAAAAAATATTGAAGCCGAATTTTTTGCCGAGAAAAACATCCTCTACCTCCGCAAGCTGACAGCTCAAGACCAACTAGGCTCTGGAACTCTTGCTGCCAACGGGCAAATCCATCTTCTCCAATCGGATCTCTACCCATTCCGTCTCGATCTTGCTTTAGATCAACTCCAATTTGTCCAGATCGATCTTGTAGACGCAACCGCTCAAGGGAAAATGAGGATCGAAGGGAATGCCCTCTCTGCGATTGCCAAAGGGGATCTCCTGATTCAAAAATGTGCCCTCACCATCCCCGATCATATCCCCCGTCCTCTCCCCCATCTCGATGTGGTTTACCGAAACCCAACCCACCCTTTAGCTCCCCCAGAAAAATCGTATAAGCCCTATCCCCTCTATCTCGATTTAAAAGTGTTAGCCCCTACCGATGTGACCATTTCAGGGCGTGGACTCGAATCAGAGTGGAAAGGGGATTTTCACTTAGGGGGAACGTATAATGCCTTGGCAGCCAAAGGAAAATTGGAATTGATCAACGGAGAATTTAATTTCTCCACCCGGAGTTTCAAATTGACAGAGGGGTCTCTCTCCCTCTCTGGAATCGAACATCAGATGCCCCATCTCAATATCGCAGCGACAACCGAAACCAAAGGGATCCAAATCACAGCTAGACTCAGCGGTCCTATCGACGATCCACAAATTGTCCTCCAATCATCCCCTCCTCTTCCCCTCGGTTCAATCATGTCTTACCTCCTCTTTGGACAAGATATCTCGGAGATCGGCGGATTCCAAGCGCTTCAAATCGCCACATCTCTCGCCTCCCTTGCAGGAACAGGGGCTGATGTGATGGAAGATACAAGAAAATCTCTCGGTGTCGATCGTCTCCGCGTCATCAGCGATCCAACGGATGAAGGGGGAGAAACGGTCGCTATTGAAGTGGGTAAATATGTCTCTAAAGGAGTTCTCGTCACACTCACCCAAGGGACAGAAGAGAGCAGCACCAATATCCGTGTGGAAATCGAGCTGAAAAACAATTTCGTTTTCCAAATCGAAAGCGACCAACACCAAGAGCAAGGGAAATTCACTCTAAAGTGGAACCTAAATTATTGATTTAATTCCTTATCTTTATTAGAATTTATTCCTTAAATGTAGTCCAATCAAAGGACTAGAATTTAAAATATTTTGTCGTCTGGCGCCTTAATTCTATGCAAACTATGATAGGGGTGCGCCGCGATAACTTTCATTGTAAGGAGGAGTGTTATGTCCCACGATATGTCTATTGATGAATCAGATCTCGAACTGAGAAATTCTATTCACAGCTTCTTACCAGTCTCAGATAAAGTACATGTAGATGAGTTGGAAGAAAAAGAGGGTGCGTTAATCCGCAAAACAGTGGCCCAAATGTCCCATATTGCGACCCCTGCGCCAGGCGCTACCGGTCCTTCTCTTGTAGGAAGAGCGCACCATATAACTCCTATCTCTCTCAATACAGCAAGAATTGAAGAGGACCTCGAAACTCATCTCGCCGATTTGAGAGCTACTGAATCTCGGTTGCGCAGTGACAATCCCCCTGCCCTCCGCACCCCCAACTTCCCCAATCTCGCTTGGGAGTCGGTTAAAGCAGGACTGGCCCAAGAAAAACTCACCAATGACAAATTAAACGGCTACATCAAAGAAGCGGAAAAGAATCAGAAAGATATCGATCTTCTCCTCGATTTCAGCGCCGAATTGACCGCTCAAAAAGAGGATGTCAAAGAGCTCTCTGAAAAGATGAAAGATCTCCTTGCGAAGCTCAAAGAGCGGGATATTGACCTCTGGAAAGGGGAAGATCAGAAGGTCAATAAGGAAAAAATTTCTGAATTGAAGTCTTTAGCAAGCGCCCAAGTCGACAAATTGCGATCTAACTTACAGATCCTATTCACTACCAAAATCCAAGTGCAGATCCAGAACATCAGCGCCATCATGGAGACACTCAAAGACATCATCCGAAACAACACGAAACTGATCAATACAGCAAACCGTTTGCCAGGACATTAAAATGGCAACCCTTGGGAAAAACCTCACTCTTTCCGACGAAGAAACAGAGAGATTCTATTCCTATGGTTTTGCTCAGTACGGATCGGGCAACTGGGCCGAAGCGGCCGATGTGTTTCGGGTCCTTTGCACCCGAAGACCTCTAGAACCCCGTTTCTGGTTTGCTTTGGGTGCCACCCTTCAAGAGGCGGGGAGCTACCCTGAAGCTCTCAACTCATGGGCGATGGCTGCTCTCTTAAAAAAAGAGGATCCCTATCCCCACTTTCACGCAGCGGAGTGTTGTTTGTCGCTCCAAATGGCCGAAGACGCTGCAAAAGCGCTCGCTGAATCTGAAGTCCGGATTCAGTCTGAGCCGATACATCCTCTCAAAGACAAAATAGGTCTTTTGAGACAACAATGGAGACTCTGATATGCCTGCAGTAGCTTTCGACCTTGATGAAATCAGAACCCGCACAAAAAACATCCAAGGAGTTGGAGCTCCTCTCCCCTCTCAACCTCTCCTACCCCCTGTCAAAACACCATCTGGGCTTAGCTCTATCTCCTCTCTGGATCAATCGGATCAAGAGGTCCATGTCCCGCAACATAGACCCATCTTATCTGCGCCTCAAAAAAACATCATGTACAGCTTGATCAAGGCTCATAACGAGACCGAAAGGCTCGCCAACAAAAGTACCGATCTTTTCAATGTCCAAGTCACCCAAAGTCTCGGGGAAATCGACAAGCTGACAACCGAACGGCAAGAAGCGATTCGGAAAGAGGCAGAAGCTGCAAAATCCCGCGACACCTGGAGCACCCTATCTACAGTCGCTCAATACGTGGCTGGAGCTGGAGCTGTCGCATTTGGTGTGGCGATCGGTGGACTTCCAGGTTTCTGCATTGCAGGGGCAGGGTTTGCCGGAACAGTGAATCGACTCGCTCAAGATACCCAGTTCATCGCCTGGTACACAAAGTCAGAAGAGCTCCAACAGATCATTAAACAAAAAATCGAGATGAGCGCTTTCTGCTTAGAAATGGGACTTGGGTTAGCGGGTGGCTTATGGGCTTGGCAAGCGGGCGCTTTTGCTGCCGCTCGAGGAGCCTCGGCTGTAGAGATGGTCCGGAAAGCCTCCTCTATCATTTCAGGAGCTAGTGTAGTCGCTGGAGCCGGTTCGAAAATCGGGCAACAATTTTATAACAAACGGTCTTCAGACCTAACAGCTAGGATGAAAGAGCTCGAATCTGAGATCACAACAGCGGGCCAGAATCTGACCCAAGAGACAACGCGGATGCGCAAAGAGCTCGAAGCGGGTGATTCTGAGGTGGAGCAGATCCGGAAAGCCATCCAAAATTTAGAAGTATCGCAAGATTAAAAAGAGGCAATTTTATGGTAGAAAATCTGATAAACCCAGTTGTTGGCAACCGTGTTGCCCCTACAAAATTTAATCCAAGCACCCTCCTTCTATCAGAAAGAGAGGACCAAGCAACCATTCGAAAAACCCAACGGATCCCAATCCCCGGTTCAGCCTCTTCCGATCCAATGATGACCCTCAAAGGGAGAGTCACAGTTGGAAAAGTTGAAGAGCCGCCGATTTCTGCCAACACCATTGTGAAGGAACTTGAGAAAATCGAACCGGAGCATTTTAGAGCTGTTGAAGAGGCTATCTCTCAAGACGTTCCTACAGAGACCAATTTCATGATTAAAGTGCAATTTCTCGTTGCAAAGATCCTTGCGCAATTAAACCGGATTGCAGAAAAAGATCGAACTCAAACCGAAAAATTGAAAACAGATTACAAGAACGCTACTGCAAAAGTAGCTGAACTGCAAAGAGAGCTAGGCACTCATGGGCTGAAATTCTCCCTTATCGCCTTTGGAGCCAGCTTCCTCCAATTCGCAAGCCCTCATCAGAGCGACCGGGATATAGCCAAAATTTTTGCATCTGAGCTCTGCCCTAAATTAGGAGAGATGTTCGGATCGAGCCTTCAAGCGAACATGAACCAATCGAATAGTTTGGCGAGCTTATTCTTACAAGAATACCAAGCCAAATCGAGCAAAGGGGCGAACGATGCATCGAACAAGCAAGAGATCATCGGCATCCTCGAAAAAGCGCTCGACTCTTTAAAACAGGCCGCTCGCGCAGGTTAATTTATTCAAAAGATCGGAGAAATACCCATTTCTCCGATCTCCCTTCTTCTCTAATTGCAAAAAATTTCCCTTTTATTCAGAATTTCCCCCTTTCTAACGAGATCAACTATGTCTAAATTCAATAAATGGGTTGTTTTTTCCCTTCTCTACACCTCTCTTTGCGCGACAACTACAGAAACAGAAAAACCATTTGTTTGCGGCACTCGCTATGAGCATTCCAAATCAGTTCAAGAAGAGGCCTCCAGCCGCTGGGAAGCCTTTCAAAAAGAGAAAACATTTCACCTCTTCACTCCAGATAAATCAGATGTTGAGCTGCAGCAAGAATTTGAAATCCTCCACGCCACTCGTGCATCGATCTGGACAACAGCTAATTACGATCTGGCACAACACCTCATTGCAGACGATCTGATTCGGGCGCCAGGATGTGTCGCGTTTGCCTACAACAACACTGTCCCCTACTACAATGCCAGCACAATCCACTTAGGCAATCGGCGCTACATCGCGTGCGAAGGGCCCAGATCGAA
>CAYWDE010000092.1:4817-7081 GCA_964456885.1 uncultured bacterium
TCCCTAAATTCTTCCAGCTATTAGCGACACAAGGGGTCACCCATCTCGTCCGATTGACCGATTCTTATGAGGGGGAGATCAAAAAATGCCACCCCTACTGGGAAGGGATTTTAAGTGATGCTCATCTGTATGTCCCTACAGAAACAGGCATCTACTCTCTCTCCGCCTTTGATATGGCCCATTGGAGAGACAATCAGGGTGTCGATCCAGATGAACTCCTTTCCCTTGTCTTACAAGTCAGAGAACAAATCAAAGATGAGAAAAGTCTTCTTCTTGTCCACTGCAGCGCAGGAGTGGGTCGGACAGGGACATTTTTAGCTGCCCTTGCAATTGTGGACGCAATTGACAGGAATGAGCCGTTTAGCATTGAAGAGATCGTCTACCGCCTCTCTTTACAAAGAGTGCATAGCGTCGGCAAATTCAGCCAATACATCACTCTCCACCGTTTGGCGGAGAACTATCTAAAGGTTTCTCATGCAGAAAATATTTAATCTTGGAATCGGAGTTATTATGGCAAGTATAGCCGCAGCCAATTCAATCACATTTCCCTCCCACACTGCTTTGGAAGAAGCACTAGCCCCTTTAAATGTGGACGATGTAAAAACCCGCATCCCCGCCCTGACATTCTGCTAAGATGAGAGTTTAGCTACAGAAAAAAAGATCCCTTTCCGCAATCCAGGTGTCGGATCTCTCTTAAAAACTCCCCTTTATCAAGGGAGAAGCTGGAGTGTCTTCTATCCAGAGACCCCTAGAGTCCCCCACCACCTCGCGATCGCCCTCAATCGCAATGAAGCAAAAGGGGTTGCGGGTATTACAGAAGAAGAGAATCGGGAACTCTTTGCCACCATCAATAAAATCGCCGAAATCTACAAAGCCATCTCCATAAAGGGATTTGTAATTGCCCAATATGATACACCGCAACAGGGGCATTTGGGGCGCTATGTCGTAGAGGTGATCCCTCACCTCTCCGGCTTTAGCGAAATCAAAAATATCGTCGATAAAGTCGATTGCAATCGCTATGTCCTCTTCCGGACAGCCAACATCTCCCCTCTCACCTCCAAGATCGAAAAAGAGGAGTCTCAATTTTGGCAAACAGCTTTCCAGAAAGAACAAGTCCCCTTACAAGAAGAGGAGACAAAAATCACTTTTCCCTACACCCGAAAGGAATCCCATCATGAAGAATCTAACCAGGTGCTCCTCCATCACCTTCTCGAAATTCTTCAAGACAAAGGGGGGAAAGCTTTAGCAGAGGCGCCGCTCAATTCAACGATTCCCCTAGAGCCCCCTGAAACAGTCAAATCGGCAACCGCCACAAAGTGCTTTTTTTGCGACGGGGCTATCGCCGAGTACCAAACAGTCTACACCCATGAAGATGTATCTGTTTTTTACAACGTGCGCAAAGGGGTAAAACCTGGTACGAACTTCCTTATTCTCCCGAACAGACATACAGAAAAAGTGTATCGAGTCACCCCAAGTGAAATTGACCATATGGGGCTCTTGAGAAAAGCCTTAGTTGAAGTGCTTAAAGAGACCCATCCAAAATGGGAAGTGGTGATCTACACCCAAGACGACCCCTCTGTTGGGCAGACTGTGTTCCACTCTCATGAACAAGTCGTAGCCATCGATCCTCAAACGATCGCCTTAACTTGGACAGTCGCATCGCTCCTCTACCCAGCCGGAGGAAATGTTTCTAAAGAAGAGATGGAGGAAGTGAAAAAAGAGTTCGGTCTAAAAATTGGAGACAAACTCAGAGAACTTGCTGAGCCAGGAAAAGCCGCAGCATCTTAAAAAGATGCTGCTTGTTCTTAATCAGGTTTCTTTTTATTAACGATTTGGGGTAGATCTACAGCGATATCATATAGTCTAGATCTGCCAAGTACTATAAAGGGCGTAGCGCCGCTTATAATACTCATGAATACTGTGATTAGTAGAGGCCTCTTTTGGCAAAACAGAAACCCAATAATTGCAATCGCTGCAGCGGCTATAGCGCAATAGACAGTATTTCTGATGCGCTTGATCTGTTTAACTACACCCTTTAATTCTATATTCCCTTCAGCCTCAGCACTTCGTCCGAGCTCTTCTGCAGCACCAGGAAAGAAAACTATTCTAGCTGCTTCTTTTGTTGTTATTTGGACACTCATCTCTTCCCCCGTTCTAAAAATAATTTAAAAAGAAGAAAGGCTAAATGAGGAAGAGGAAAAAAGCAATAGTTTTAACTTACGACATGCTCTTTTCGAGAACGCTTCTGATAGGCCCAGAGAAGG
>CAYWDE010000093.1:0-7073 GCA_964456885.1 uncultured bacterium
ATCATCCAATCAAAGGTAGGATGGAGGACGACTTTTGGGAACATGATCATTCCGGTTTTCTTTTCAAAGGCTTGCCTAGCAAGTTCTTCTAGTTCTATGCCTCGCTTTTGAGGGGGTGAAACCTCTCGTAACGTTTCGCCCGTCTTTTCTAGCCAAAGCTGATAAGGGGTTTTCCAAGGAGACACTTCCAAGATGATTGGCGCATCACTCGCTCCAATCTTCTTTCGACGAAATTCAAGCCATTCAGGTGTGTTTTGAATCAATGCAGCATCCATTTAAGCCTCCATTGCTTGGGGCTGATCTTCTTGAGAAACTGCTGCCGTTTTATTCGCTTGTACTTCTGCATGCTTTTTGACTGCGGCGACAATTCGTTCCCATTGGGCTGCTGGAAGCTCGTTGAAATCCTCAATCTTAAAAAAATGAAGGAGCTTTTGCATATATTCCTTGTCGTCACCGATTAGAGCTTGAAGCGATTGCACCTGACCTGAGGTAATTGTCTGAGCTCCAATGACGATAGGCTCTTCTTGAACAAGTGCTTTATCGCTTGAATCATCAATTTCACCCTCGACATAGCATCCTTGAATTACATCGGGAAACAGCTGCCTTGCAAGCATGGACAATGCACGAGCAAAGCACATTGCTTCTGGGAATTTTGTCCAAGGGCTGTTTTGCCTATAGATGCCTGCTCGTTGAGCGTCTTCAATTCCAAAGTTCACGCTCCATACGTCGCTATTATCGGCTCGTTTTCCATGCAATATGCAGAGGTCCTTGCTTGATTTAGGATCTTTTTGAATTGAATGCCCCTTAGAGCGAATAAGCTGATTCATCATCTGTGCGCTCATCTCAACCCGTCCTTGTACGTAGTAGAGGCCTCCATTTAAGGCTTCCATGGGATGGACATTCAGAGATTTGGCTTTCTGGATGACAGCAAAAATCCCATCGGACCCCAGTTGCTGGTAATGTTTGGTCTTAATGAGAGTTTCGACGAGGTTTTTTGTATTTTGAATATCCTGAATGAGATCTTCAGGGTGCTGTACGAGTTCTTGCTTTTTTGTCATAACGACTCCTTGGGTTCTAGAAAATATCTAAAAGATAACACATGTTAACTTTAAGGTATATGGAAAAAGATAAGGATTGTCGACTAAAAGATAACAGTCTATAGTGATAGAAGAATTTTTAGAGGATGCTGTGTGAAGCTAGATGAGTACCTTTTCAGAATGAAAACTACAAAGAAAGACTTTGCGGAAAAGGTAGGCATTTCTAGGGGGTATTTACAACATCTCTTGAGCGGGATTAAAAGTCCAAGCGTAAAGCTGGCGAAGAAAATCGAAGAAGCTACAGGAGGTAAAGTGACGAAAGAAGAGCTTTTGTTTCCTGAAGAGTATCCGGAAGAGAGCTAGGCACGCCTTAGTCTGGCAATAAATCTTTTAAAGAGCACTTCAATCCTTTAGCGAGCGCTGCTATTGAAGTGAGAGATGGATTGCGTTCTGCTCTTTCAATCCCGCCAATATAGTTCACGTGAAATTCGCATCTTTCGGCTAACTCTTCTTGGGTTAAGGATAAATCATAACGGCGCTTTCTGATTGCACTGGCAAACGCTGTCAATAGAGGATCTCTTTTCTTTTTATTGCCTTGTGCCATTCCATACCTTTGAACCTCAAAGTTACAGAACTATTTTTAGCAACAACACCCACGATAGTGTTGAAAATATACACGATGGTGGTTATTATTGAGTTGTTACTTATGTAAGTTTTATTTTAACTCGCATAAACCAATTATTAATTTAAACTGATTAAACAAATTAGAATGATCGAATCATTAAAGAGACTTGGACTGATATTAAAAATCGGATCTCAAACAGCCGTTTCCTTGACAGTAGCCAGCATGTTGATGATCGAGGAGATCATGAAAGCTCTCTATTGGCATGGCTACTACTATTTGAGCGATGAGACGTTCGTTTTTTATGCAGGGCTAACCTGCCTTGTTCTGATAGAAGCCATCGCGCGATTTACGGTATGGATTGTTGCCGGCTATTTTGAATCCAACGGCAAAACCAATGTCGAGGAATTGCATACAATGAGAAACTACTACACCTGTTGTAGCCTGAGGAAAAAACTAAGAAACATATTTTTCTCTTAGCTGCCTCCATCCTTCAGCCGTCAATCCTTTGTTTCCCAATTGCCCCATTCCAACAGCCAGCATCCTGAAAGCATCAGCTCCATGACTTGCAAAATTGTGTAGTGGCTGGCTAGCCCAACAACCCTGGCGCTCGTTCCACTCTCTTTTATAATTTTCTAGAGAGTGGATACCCTTGGAGCATTTCTCTTCATCAAACCAGCAACGATTCAATAGGTTTCGGACCGCATCTATGCCTTCGTTCACTCCGATATCAGGAACAACCGTAAAATTGACTCCATGATTTCTTGCCACTTCGACTCTTGATAAGCCTGTGCTAAATTCATGGATAGCGGCATCGTGAGGCACGAGGTGTTTTCCAAATGTAAATGGTTTGCTTTTAAGATATTGTAGATAGTGGGTCAAGGGTTCACCGCTGTTTTCGTAACACTCCAAGAGATGAATTTCTTGCCCGCATTGTTGAAATAGCCAAATCGCCGTTGAATCGTTATAGCCCAAATCCCAGGCGGTGTGAACAGGAACGTTCGCGTCATAATAGACCTTACGAACTCGTCTTTGCTGCCTCGCTTCGGACATTTGCTTGCCGTAGTACAAACCCTCATTAGAAGCCTCGAAAGCCTCTTCAGGAGTGCTGGGAAACTCTCTTTTCATGTTGTCACCCTGCGTCTTGTATTTAGAGGCATACCAAGCCATTTGAGGGGGAGTGATGACAATAGAGTGTGTTTCTTGCAATTCTTTGAAATATTTGACTAAGTCCTCAGGGATATGTACTGACTCAGCAAGCTGATATTCGGGATTGGAATACCAGGGAAAAAAATGAAAGGAAAAGTCCATTTTTGTTAGTGGCTTTCCTTGCTCCTTGAGTTTTTTTGCCTGATCACACAGGTCGTAAAATGCTCCTCCCCTTCCTCGGGCTGTGGATTCCAGAAAGCAATACGATCCAGCTCCGATTGTGTTTAAAGTTCCACTCAGTATTTCATTCGATCTCTTATAGTCCTCAGCAGCAATTTTCCCGAATTCAGAAATCAGCAAATATTGAAAAGTTGCAGATCTTAAGCTTGTGCCGACTCTTATTAAAGAGTTGTTTGCAAAGGTCAATTCCTTGGCGGAATCGATTTGAGCAGCTCTGATTTCCTTCAATGCTTCAGGAAGACAATCATATGCAAATTTGATCTTTCTAAAGATGTATTTTGCATTTTCTTCGGTATCTGCGACAATTCCACAACTTACGTTAGAGTTGAACAGGGCAGTGTCCAAAAACAACAAAGTGACAAAAGTTGTAATCCCCATTTGCCTTGCCTTTAAGACAACATTGAAATAATGAAGGTTTTTATATAGATTTGATTGAATTGCATTTAGTTTGAATAGGTTTTTATTTCCGTTTTTGTCGACAATATAATAAATATTGTTCAACCTCCATTCCCTGTTACTCAATAGCTGTTTTGCGGTCTCTTCTTCACTCAGAGATTTAGGCATTTTTAAATTCCTTGCTCGACCCGTCTATGGAATTCAAAATAAACGCAAGAGGGTTTGTTGCATCTCCGCTTATTTTGGTTTCTTGCCGATCTGTCCAGTTAGATGTATTAAATAACACTAGCTTTACAATATTTGAATTAAATTTATTTAATAAACCACCGTTTATTAATACACTTTTTTGCCATGCCTTGACCCTCTTTAACACTCCCGAAAACTTTTCGTTTTCATTCGCCCACAAACTCAAGAGATTGGGATCGTACCCTCTCTGCAAGGCAAAATCTTCAAACCAAACGTTATCTTTTTCAGTGATCCATTGCAAAAAGGCATCAGCCTCTTGCTCGATTAGCTGAGACGTCCACTTCTTTGGTCGTCCTCCTGTCTCACAGCCTCGATAGGCTTCATGTCCTTTAGGTGCTGGCATCGGTTCCTCCATTCAATCTCAAACTGATTAAGAAAAACGCATCCCCCTTGGAAATTTTAGGATCGAACACTATCTCAAACCGATTAAGTAGCCGCTTTTGTTTATCTGTGGCCGGTACCCCTTTCCATTTAGCGCGATAGATTTGTTGCAGTTGCTCTAAAACTCGGTGCTTTTCCATAAAAACTCTCACAATAAATTTCGATCCAAACGTCTTACATACAAAAACATACAAATATCAATTATCTTTATTATAATCAAGTCCCTCTACTCGCACAGTAAGCTCAAAGCCAAGCTTTAAGCGGCGGCTTGAGCGCAAAGTAATTTCTTTATTACTTAATGGCCGATTCTCCATAGGAGAAAAGCTAAACTAAAACCCTAAACTGGCTAAATCGAAACCCTAAATCCACTAAACCAAAACCCTACCTAACCCGCAGATGTAAGTTGTCTTCAATGAGTTTTGGCACCTCCTTCAGTATTCCTTTTTCTTGAAGCCTTTTGAATTTTGCCATCAAATTTTTGTTCGCAACAGTTTTATTGGAGGCATCAGTCCTTTGCAGCCCAGCCAGCTTAATCAAAAAGTCTCTGTCCACCTTGATGAAAGCCTCCCCTGGCCTCTGTCCCTTTCGTGTTTGAATCCAGCCAGCCAGTTGTGTATCGTCTGCGTGCAATTCCAAGGTTTTGTTTTTTATCGCGGCTCCTACATGATAAATGCTCTCGTTATGAGGTTCTGGCTCAAATGAGCGAAGGGATATCGTCAATTGCTCGGGATATTTATCTTCTCGACTTTCGTGAATTTCGTTCCTAATCGAGATGAGCGGGATGTTATAGGAAATAGTCGGATCTTTTTTTCGCTGAGGTTTTCGTATTGGTTTCGAGAAGACAAATTGAGTTTGCTCTATGCTTTTCAGATGTTCATAAAATTCCACTTTCTCATTGACGGCGAAATACCCCTCCCTGTCTGGATAAGCGATATGCATCAACTCAGTTAAGCTGCATGAATATGTGAACTTCCCTTTGTTGTTTCCCAAAAGCCAGCAAGCGAACCAAATTTTTTGCCAGATCCCGGCCTGCTTATTTGCTATGTTGTTAAAAAGCTTCCTGGCCTCTTCATCACAGGTAGCCTGAAACCGATGTTCAAACCGAACTGTTGTTTCAACTGAGACTTTTTGTTCTGATTGAGCTACATATTTCAGCCCGTCCAAATGACAAAGTCGTATTTCCTCGATTAAGTTGGGCAAATAGTACATTCGATCTAACACAAATCTTTCAATTCCAAATTCTTCAGATGGATTGATATTTTTGTAGAATGAAGATGGAATTGGGGCTTTTTCATGCAAAAGATCTTCGATAGCTCTTGCGACAAGATCAATATTCAGAGTTTGTGGCAGCCTATTCTCCGCAACTGCTGTGAATTCAATGGATTTTTTCAATTTTTCCTTCTCTTCCTTTGATAACGCTTCTATGGGGGCTACGATTGCCTTCCATTTTTCCGCATCTGCCGAGCGAATCATTAGATCCAATCCTTCAACGACACTTAATGTTTCCACCTTGGCTAAAGTGCTTACAGTTTCCCCTGTTTTTGAGTCCTTTACTTCTAAGACAAGCTGCTTTTCTGGGTTATTGAGGTCAATGATCACGCTGTATTGGTTACTGTTTTCTGGCTGAGGATATGACTGTTGCTCACTTTCCACTCGCAAGTCTCCTGCCTGTGTCCACAATCCTAGGGACTATCCCCGCTTCTTCTCGACGCGTGATTTTCCCCGCATTTCCATTCAAATCGAATACGCTATTGTGCCCGATTCCAGTCTCTCTTCCCTTAAGGATTTCAAGGTATATTGCTGATTCCTTTTGTCGTAGTTGACCATCTCTGCCCTTATTTTTTTCTTCGCTTAGCCCCTCGTAATTTCTATTCCATAGACCGATAATGGTGTGTGCAGCCCTTTCTATGTCGCCCGCCTCGCCGATTGCAACAGATGTCATTGTCAGTTCGTTCACAACTGTTCTATTGAATTGTGCTCCAATAAGCATCGGAAGACCTACTTCTACTGCCAAATCCTTCAAGATCAAGCAGATCTCTTTCAGCTCTTCCTGCCGTTGAACATTTTTTTTGTTCAGGAGTTTAAGCATTTGCATGTAGTCAATGGCGATAAGCCCCAAGGATGTCTTTTCCTTTAAAAAGCGGATGACATCAGCAAGTTCTTCAACCGTGTAGTCACAGTAGATAATATTGAGCCTTCCCGTATCAATCAGCGTTTGAAAAAACTCATTCTTCTTCTGTGAAAACAGGAATTGCTTTTCATGGGCAATGTACGTGGGCTGGCCGTCTCGTAAGTAGCTTTTGATTGACTCTCTATTGTTGTGTGAGACGTTCTCGCCAATGTAGGTATTCAAAAACAACGACAAGATTGCCGCCCTCGATTCTTCGTAAGAGAAAAAATACGCCTTCTTATCCGGATATAAGCTGAGGTAACTCAAAACCATATTGATTTTGACGAGTGTCTTCCCGTGTCCAGTCGGACCGGCTAGGATAGTCAAAGCCCCGCCTTGTATTTTCAGGTCTACTTTGCCAAGCATCATTCCTACGCGAACTCCGGGGCTTGTATTCCGAATTTCTTCGCGAATTTCTCTTTCAGAAGTCGGAAGCAACAAATGCCCATACAAAGTTTCGGGCTTAAGCTTGTTCTTTTTGATCCCCTCTAGTTCTTTTTGAAATGCATCGATCTGAGCCTGGACGTTGGCTGGATTACTAAGAGCGATCCTCTCCACATTTCGCCCTGTTTCGAGCAATTTTCTGAGAATAGACTTCTCTCTTACGAGGTCGATGTATTCTTCTATATAAGCCGACGTTCCTACGTACTGGGCTAAAGCAATCAAATAAGAAATATTTCCCACTTCTTCCAAACTGCCTTGTTTTTTTAGCTCTTCGGCTACAAGATGGATGTCAGCTGGTTTATTAGAAACATACAGGGCCTTGAGCACGTCAAAAATTGTCTTATGCTCTGTGAAATAGAAGTCCGTTTTACTGAGTGAATCTACGCTG
>CAYWDE010000094.1:0-454 GCA_964456885.1 uncultured bacterium
CAATCTACAGGGGGTCAAGTTACTTCCACCCACTTAACCATGTTAGAAAATTTCGAAATAGAAACTATCTCTATAAATTATAATGAATCCTCAGAAGAAGATCTGAGGAACCTTTTTAGGATTATGAAGGTAAAAGGAGAAACAAAAATTGTTGTTATCAAATGTTGAGAAGATCTCTGGCGCTCTCTACGAGGCTCTAGAGGTCAATATTAAACAGCAGCCTTCAGATTTCCAAGTGAATGAGGTGCCGCTCCCCTCTCTGTTTAAAGAAGGGGATATCCACCTTTATCGTTTAAAAAAAATGGGCTTTACCACCATAGAAGCAGTACATCTTATTGCAAACTATTTTTCTTTCTCTTTAGAACGGGTTGGCTACTCTGGTTTAAAAGATGAGGATGGGATCACTTCTCAATTGATCTCCCTACCCCGAGTCTTACATTTCGATGAAGTCAAA
>CAYWDE010000094.1:464-7054 GCA_964456885.1 uncultured bacterium
ATCAAGGGACGACAGATAAAGATCTTCAAATAGGTGTTCTGTTAGGAAATGCCTTTAAAGTCACTGCTCGCAACATTTCTGAGAGATTAACCGGCAAATTAACGGCTCTTTCTTCCTACCGATCTGTTTATATAAATTATTATGGAATTCAGCGATTTGGTAAGCCTGGGCAAAAGAAAAACACCCATCTTATTGGTCAATTCCTGGCGCACGATCAATATGAAGAAGCATTTCAACTCCTTATCGAAACCTCAGGAGGAGAGCAACTCAGCAAACCAGAAGAATACTTCCAAAAAATAGATCCGCGACAACTTGCCTTCTATTTAAGTAGTTACCATTCTTATGATTGGAATTTGTCGCTACAAAAACAAATCAAGCAATTCGGGAACGAATATGAGTTATTCAAGCAAGAATTGATCCCATATAGTTATATCAAAAAAAAGGGGGATAAGCTGAAAATGATATGCGAAACGGATGAGCAGCCACTTATAAAATACCGGGTAAACAAAGAAAAGGAATGCGCTGCGCTATGCAGTCAACGATCTACTCTCATTCCTGTAGATATATATATAGATAACCTTCAAGAAGATGAGTTAAACAGAGGAAAGAAAAGGGCCGATTTAACCTTCTTCTTGCCAAGCGGTTCCTATGCCACTGTGGTTTTGCCTCAATTTTTTTACGAAATTGGATCGAGTTAGGCAATTAAGTCCTTGCCCCTTTTATTTGGGGGAAGGGGGCGCTTTAAATTATTCGTCGAGAGTGTCGAAAAGCGCTGGCGCTGGACGTTTGAGCCCGATCAACACAAGAGCCAGCGAAATTGTGGAAATAAAATAGAAGACGCCGGCAGTTCCAAATAACGTCATCGCAAAAGGGGCGATGAGGGGGCCAACAATTGCTCCGAGCCCATAAGAGAGGACAAAACCCCCTGTGGCGGCGACAATTTCTCCTTCCTTCACTTTTTCGCAGGCATGGGCCATTGAAACTGGATAGATGGTGAAGGAGAACCCTCCAAAAAGCCAAGCTAGACAGAGGAGGATCCAGGGTTCTCTCACAAAAGCGATCATGATCGCGAGCAGCGCCGTGACAAAGCTAATGGTGTTGATCACCCGTCTTCGGTTCCCCTGGTCAGCCCATCTTCCTACTGGCCACTGGAGGCTAAATCCTCCAAAAATTAAAACAGCCATAAAGGTCCCTACTTGGGAAAGGCTCATCCCAATATCTTTTACGTAAAGAGGAACTAACCCATAAATGACTGCCAAAATCATTCCCGAAACAACCCCTCCCGCAAAACCAAGAGGGGAGAGCTGATACAGTTTACTTAAATTGAGACGGGCACTCTCTTCTATTTTAGGCTGGTTGATCTTCTGAACTGTGACTGGGAGAAGGGAAAAGGCGACAAAAAGGGCTGTGATCCCAAAAGGGGAAAACCCTGTAGGATCGGCTATGTCGATCAGAAACTGCCCCGAAGAGAGAGCCCCATAAAGGACCGCTAAATAGACCGAAAGGATCCCTCCCCGCATATTGGGTTCAGTCTCGATCAGAAGCCAACTCTCAATCACAATAAAGACCCCCGCTGTACAGACCCCTCCTAGGCACCTCAAAAAGGCCCAATACCAAGGGTTCATCCAAAAGCTTTGAAGCACTACAAATATGGTCAAAGCAGAGGCTAGGACAATAAATGCCCGGATATGCCCGATTTTCGCTACCCATCGGTCTATTCTGAGGGAACCGATCAAAATTCCTAAATAGAGGGCTGAGGTGACGATCCCTATAATTTCGGGACTATACCCCTCGATTTCTAGGCGGATCGATATGAACGTATTGAAGAGGCCGCATCCTACCATCATAAAGAAGAGGCTTAAAAGGGGGGCCGAAAGAGATCGTATAAGAGGTATCATATACCTTTATATTGTCTAATTGGATGTTTTTCTAGAATACAATTGTAAAAACACCCTCAATAATTAAAAAAAATCTTTATTTTACTCATTAAACAACTAATTATTAATATTATATAATTTAATTGATTATAATATGCAATTTAATGATAATTAAATTATGAAACATAAAATAAAACAAACTATTAATGTTCAGGATGCAATGGATAATCTTTCTTCCATTGTAAATATCGATATAGAAAATTTAGGCCCTCTGGGGATCGTCAAAACACATCGGATTGTGACCTCAGAAGAAGAATTCACTCCGGAAACGGTTGAATGGATCAGTGCAGAAGGTGCCGACCCACTTCTAGAGATCATCGATTTAACTTACGCCTCTATTCATCAACATCTCATAAAACTCTATGAAAATCCCGAGATGAATTGGGAGAATGAGAAGAGCCGTAAAGGGATCGCCGCCATGATGATTTTGGTTGCCGAATCAGCGAAAAAGATGGAGGCGTTTCTTAAAGTTAAAATGGGGAAATCTTACCCCTCTATTACCGATAGAGAAGAGTTTAAAGCGCTCCAAAAATTCTATACCCACCACATTGAGACTAAATTTGCAGGTGGAGTCGAAGCAGAGGGAGAAAGCGGGCCTCTTGATGTTTCTAAAGGTGGGCTGAAAGATTTTGAGACTGTCCGAAGAGATGCCGAATATGAACTCTTTTATATCCGGAATGAAAATTCTGAACCTTACTTCAATGCAGAGTTGCTCCGGAATATTAAATTAAGTTGTAATTTTGATTTAGAAGGGGAATCTTTTGAAGAAGATCCCCTTCTAAAAGTCCGCTCGATGCAAGATAGAGATCTCCATGCCTCTGCAGGGCAAATTCTGGGTGAGTGCCATTTAGCGATAGCAGACTACTATAAAATGGCCTCTCGATTGGAGGAAAATGAGCTTGCAAAATCGGTAGGACTTGCGATTATCGCCCTCTTTTTGGCCGCAAATCCCCGCTATTTAGTTCAAAACACGACAGGGAAAAGCTGTCTGCAGTATTTTGATGATTTCCAAAAATTTTTACGCGGCGCAATGCAGACTTCTGAATACCAAAAACTGATCGCCTACCCTCCAGATCGCTCTGACAAAGTATCGCAACTGCTCCTTTACCTTGTCCACGCTCTATCGAAAAGCTTTTTTGAAAGGGTAGGGGGAGTGAAACTAGAATCGATCGGCCTCATCCATCGGACGATGCGGAAAGGGGAGGAGATTAAGCAAAAAAAGAAGGAGCACCTCTCGAAAGGGGATACTGTATGGAACCAATTCCTTCTCGATGATGAAAAGTATCGGACCCTTTTAGCCCAATTCCCCAACGGCCCCCTATTTAAAATTCTAGACCTGATTCGGGAAGAGCAGGAGGAAGACACCATCGTCCCTTTCGATCCAATCGCACAGGAAAATCTCCCTTCCCGCCTCTATGAAATCCAAAGAAAAGGGAAAAAGATCGATATCATCCGGATCCCTTCTCCAACGAAACAATCGCTGATCCATAAAGTGGAAGTGGTCCATGAATTCCGCGGGTTTTTACGCAGCTTGACGCAGGAAAGCCCTGTGAGAAAGCATCTCCTCATCAATCTCCAAGATCGGACCTCTTGGAAGGAGTATGCGAGAAGTAGGGCCTTAGAAACTCTCCAAATGAATGCTGAATTCAACCAACAGTTGATCGTATTAACGCTCCCGAAGGATACCGATTTTTATCATCAAAATAACGAGTATCTCAACCTCAACAGCGCGGTTGACTTTTTGAAAATATTCGCGGAACAAATCAACTCTTCTGAAGAGTGCGGTTTCTTCTTCCCTGCTCAATTAAAAAAGGGTGAATTGACCCGCTTTACGGAGATGGCTTTACCTGCCATTCATAAACTATTTTTCCACAGTAAAAATACATTGACCCGGCGTAACCGAGAAGATTTCATCGAAATTTTTTACCAATTTCTCCTTTTAAAGTGCATCGATATGGTCGAGCCTGGTTCCATCAGTTTTACCTGTAAAGATGCGATCGATACGGGAGCCGCAAGCCAATCTACATTTTACGGATTTTTAAAGCTCCTCACTGGAGACCTTTCTGGGAAAGAGGAGCAAGATTTTCTCCGCTGGCTTCTCTATACTCCAGCTCTTTTCATCCGGGAGCGGGCGATCGATCCAGAGCGGCTCAACCGGACCCTTTCCGCTTTAGAGCGGATCGACGGGGAAATGGGAGACCATGGCCACGAGATCTTTAAGACCTTTGCCGAGTTCTACCATCCCCAAACGTTCAAAACACTCGGCGTCAAACACCTTTAGAACGCACTCTTAGTGCAGGTTCTTAAAAAGTGATTGCAAAAGCGAACCCTGGGTTCCCTGTGGAGGCCCATTCATTTGATAAAGCACTAATGGAAAATACGACGAAATCGTACCAAGAGTGGATGGCAACGCCCTCTTGAATCGAGTGGTTCTTATTTGTAAGCCATGCAGTGTAGGTGCCGAATGCTGTAATCAGCGGGAGGCTAAAAGTGTAGTAGCCCCACCGACTTTCCTCTGGAAGTGCAAGAGCGTTTGGGATGTGGGCCGCTCCAAACAGTAAGCCAGAAAAGAGGATCCCTGCAGAAGGGGAGATATTTTCTGAAATTTGCGTTTGTAGATAGCCGTGAAAGAAGGCCTCCTCGCCTATCCCCACTGGGAGAGCTACTGCAGGAGAAAAGGGGGAATATTTAGAAGAGAATTGGGGGCGAATAGCCACTTCTCCGACAAAACGGTCATAACAATAGGTGGCGCCAACCGCCAAACCTAAAGCCCCTAAAAAACCTCCCCAAACTTCCGGTTTTTTTAAAACGCTCCAGCGGAAAGGGGCCTTTGTTAGATCTGCAAAGCTGTCTGTCGGCATTTTATAGGAGTAGTTATTGATCCCGTTAAGGATCCTCGCATCTCGATAAGCGGCATAGATGCTGTAGAATGAGGCAGACTGGAAAGTGGCTAAATTACTTTTTGTAAAAGAGGGGCTCACATCTGAGACAAAAGCTAATGTAAGGGTGGCTGTCCCTGTTGCAAATAGCTGAGCTGCCGTTTCCTTATCTCCTAAATAGGCGTGTCCAAATCCGGGGAATATGCTGGAAAGGGTGGCTGCCCAAGTGGGACTTTTTTGAGGCGGCTCTATCTTAAATGAAGGTGGGGGGATCATTTCCAAAGTAGGATTAGATCCGGTGAATTGAGGCGCAGTACCTAATGTTGCTTGTCCAACATCTCTTGTTTCTCCGAATTCAGTTGGAGCGCTAAAAATAAGCTGCGGAATAGTAAAGAAAATAGCCCAATTTTTCATTTAAAAACCCTTTTTACTGAACTATTTTATATTCGGGGAGAAATGTTGTCTATACCCGTTCCATTTCAATCTTACCCACGAAAACCGAATGAAGAGCTCTCTCAGATCGGAGAAAAAATCGGGGTTAATATTGATCTCGATTTTTTTTGATTTCAGAGGCTTTTAATCGATTTGCGTTTGGGTAAGATTGAAGTGGAACGAGTATATCCCGGATCATCAATCGAATATAAAATTTGCTTTTTTACTATTCGCTCCTTAAGATATTGGCGCTAACATTTTCCTGGAGTTTTTATGGATTTAGATGAGTTACTCACTGATATAGAAACGGGCTTTAATATCGCGGGGAGTATTCCATTTGTTTCTGTGTTTTCCGCCAGTCTACGGGCGACTGCTGGAACAATTCAGTTGATTGCGGGGATTGTTCTGGGAGTTCAAGCGGAAAAGTTTAAGAATTCCAAAGAGGGGAAAGCTCTCTCTGAAAGGGGAGTTATACAGTTAAAACATGGAGCGTTGAACATAGGGAGAGCGATCATAGAGGGCTTTTTGGGACACCGATTCATCGGAAGCCTTTTCCTGTTAGCGGGCCAGCTCCTCTCTCCGAATCGGTTTGCCCCTATCGTGAAATATAACGATCGGACACCTTTAAAAGCCTACTTCAATTTTTCATAGAAGAGGGGAACCTCTTCTATGGTTGTTCCGGTTGATCCATTTCGGTCTGAGCGATGAGCCCCTCATTGTAGAGTTTAAGGGAGTCGGTAAGCCCTTGGACTTGGCGCATGAGAGTTGCGAAGTTTCTCTTAAAGGCGTCGCTCTGTACGATTCTGGAGCGCTCTTCTGTCCCCGCCCGCTCCATCAACTCGGAAAGGCGTCCGAGAGAAGTGGTCATCATGTCGACCTCCCCTTCAAAATAGTTGCGGAACTCTTGCGGGGTATCGAGAGCTTTGACTAGATTGGCTTTTCGAGTACGGCTCTTTTGCCACTGCTTATTGTATTGGAACAGAAGTCCGTAATGGTTGACGTCATTCATGAGAGCCTCTCCCTTACTCATAAGGGAGGCCATTCTTAGGTAGAAATCATCACCGGCGATCAGCCTTCCTACAGTGCCCGATCCTGATGCGACGTCTCGGGTGATTTGATTGAGATTAAAGAGGGTTTGAGCCCCATCGTTATTGAAAACACTCGCCGTTTGATCGAGATTTTCAGCAAGTCTAGCCACTTTATGGAGAAGTTGATCGTCATCCAGGCTTGAGCGAACGAGGTGCATATTGTCAGTGATGAGACCCACCGATTCTCGAACGGCTGGAACGAGTTTTTCCGCATCAATCATACTCAGAAATCCGTCGACTTGCCCCATAGCTCC
>CAYWDE010000095.1:0-6957 GCA_964456885.1 uncultured bacterium
AAAGAAATGCGCCCCTTTACTATTGCAAACACATGATCGAAGATATCGATGCATTTTTTGTAGTTATTTCGATTCAAGAACCCGTCTATAGCTAGAGTCTTTATATTGAATTTCTTTTGAGAAAAGAGCTCGTGCCCTTTACTCATCATCAAAGAACTATAGTTGATCAGAAGCTGGATCCGGTTGCCTGCCGATGATTCAGCGGCTTCCGAGACAAGGTCTTTGTCCAGCTGCAAATAAGCGCTTTTTGCTTCCTCGAACCTTTGTTCCTCAATTAAATTCTGAACACGACTGAATCTCCCAGAAACCTGCTGCCAGGATTCATTTGCCAGTAGCTGCTTTTTGTCTGATTCGATTTTATCCAGGACAGCTTCTGAAACTGCCAACTTAGAACCCTGATCGAGGAGAAGACGGGCAGTCTCGGTATCAGCGCTTTCATTGTAAATATCGACCGCTATGGATCTTAATTTTTCTGCAGTATCATTTTTCAGAACGATAAGAGGACTGTATTCCGAGAGTTCGAATTTGTCCAACTCGGAAAAGCATTTATGGATTTTCTTGAGTGTCTTCTTAATAGAAGAGGCATCTGACTCAACATCTCTTATTTTTTCCAGCTCTTCCATTTCCCTTTTCACTTTCAAAATGACGGGCTGGAGGATTTCTGAATCAGCTGTCTTCCCAATCCGTCCGAACGTTGAATAGGAAGCGCCGATAGCCTCTGGATTCTTAGTTTGATGATAGAAAAAAACAGCTTTCGCTGAAAGCGTTTCGAAAAGAGAGCTTCTGAATTCTTCGAAAAAAGAAGAGGAAGTGCCGAGTTCGTCATGGAGAAGATAGTGCTTTTCGTAGAATTTCCAGAAATCATCCGAGTCCGCAATCAACTTCCATACATCCAGCGACCGGCAAAAACTTTCCATGCTAGAGGATGCAAAAGCATGGAACATCGAAGCTAGTGCAAGATTCTTCTTATCAAGCCAGTCGGAACCTGATGCTTCAAAAATAGCAATGGCTTTTTGATAGCTTCCCTTAGAGATAAGCTCGAGGGCTTTGCGACTTTCTGTCCGGTGGTCTTCGAACCAGAAAAAAATCTCCTTCAATCGGTCCTGGATTCCAGAAACCCTTTCTAAAGCGAGGCGTATCTCGCCTTCATTCCTGAACTCTTTTACATGGCCGATATCGATGTCAAATTCCTGCACTTCTTCGATCTTTGCAAGCTGGAGAAGCTGCTGTGATCTTTTTCGAATCTCCTTCAAAGCGGAAGAAGAGGATAGGCCAAGAATATTGAATGAATTCCTGATCAGGATTTGGGGAAGCTGCGCTGCTGCTGTCATAGCATGATCCCCGATTTTACAAGTCTGACTTGAGTCTTTCCTTCCCAAACGAATGGATGCATTGCTTGGATAACCTCTTGCATTTCGCTTATGTCAGACCGGGCTAGGGATTCCTGGGCTCGCTTGATTAAATCAGGAAGCGATGCGTGCGGATTCTGCTTTTCTTGAGCTTGTTTAATTAGATCCTGGATGCAAGAGGCTAAAATGCGTGAATCGGAAAATTGACATCGGAAATGGAGCTGATCGAGCTTCTTTGCGATATGTTCGATCCATACTGCATCCTGTTTGGCAATAGCGGCAAGACCCTCTTTGCGTAATGTATTATAAGTCACTTCATATTCAGTCCGTTTTTCCGGAGGATTGCAATCCTGCAAGTACTCTGAAATCCCATCACACTCGCGCCAAAAGGCGGCAACATTAGCATTATATTTTGTTTTTGCCTCAAGCTGGTCCAAAGCTATCATCAAATCTTTCACCTGCTTTTCAGCTTTTCTTTGCTGATCGGAATCCGATCCTGATCTATCGATCGTAGCCTGGATATCCTTGATCATGTTTTTGATGATTTCAGCTTCCTTCGAATGTCCTTCGGCTTCAATAACGGATTCCGATCTGGATACCTGGTCTGAAAAATCCTTTTTGACATCATCGATTTTAGCAGCATCGAAATAGAGGGTTTGGCGCGCATTGAGTGTAATATCTGATTCCGGAAGATAAGCAATCACAGACAACTCTCTTGACTCGTTGATTTGGATAGTGATATCCACAGGCGAACCGCGTTTTAAGTCTTTAGCGATCGATTTGCCTGTGATTGCCAGGTGGCATACGAGGGTATTGCGGTTGGTGATCAGTGACTCTCCTTCATAAATGCATATAGGGAGTCCGTTTTCGGAAGATCCTGCCTTCAGGTCTGTAACTGTATGGAAGCGTTTTTTCTCTCTAAGAGGGAGGATGCTGTTTTTAGAAAAGAAGAACTCCATTGTTTCGGAAGCATCTGCGTAGCCCTGGCTCGAGGAAAGCGATATAACCGAAACTCCAATCGAGTAAGGGAGAGGGGCTCCCATAAGAGAAACTCCTCGAGTGATATGGATGCTATCCGGAGAGGAGTCGATAAGCTTTCCACTACTGTCTTTGACATAGATCCAGTATTGCGTTCCTTTCGATCCTGTAGGAAGCGTCAGTATGAACTTGCCATTTTTGATTAAAATTTCTTCGGAAGAAAACGAATCATCGGATCCGGCAAATTGTATTGAACACGGCTGCGAATCCTCAGGGCAAGCGGTGATTCTTCCAGTAATCGTTTGCTCGTCATCAGATGTCACTGGATTGTAGTTCACTTCAAGTTGGCAAGCTGCATTCTGCTGTTTGCTGTTGCTGTCCTTGACGGAAACCGCTGTCTGGTTTCCGAACATAGCGGCGCCTCTTGCAACCACAGTAAGAGGATCCAGACTGCCGTCCACTTTGATTTGGAGGGCATCTTTTAAGAATTCTCTAAGAATTGGCATCTGAGTCGGGCCTCCAACAAGAACTATCTTCTGGACGGTTGAAGGCTCGACTTTTGCATCGTCGATCGTTTTCTTGCAGAGATCGGCTGTTTTATTAAGTAGATTCCTGCAGCTTTCAAGCAGATCCTGCCTTGATATTTCGATGGAGTGCTGAATCTGAATTTGATCTATCTGGATATCAATGTCGATCGTGGTTCTTTCGCTAATGGTCAGCTCTATTTTTGCCGTTTCAGCCAGCTCCTTCAAATAACTGAAAACTTGGGCGTGGACTAAGGGGTCCAGCGAGATTCCTTTAGAAGCAAGAGAGGGCTGGATGAGATTCTGAATGATGACTGCATCGAAATCCTTCCCGCCGAGGAAGTTATCGCCTGCATGGGCGAGCACGGTAAGCGAACCATCTCTGAATGCAACAAGGGCGACGTCGAATGTGCCTCCGCCTAGGTCATAGACAAGCCAGTTTTCATTCTTCTGGTTAAGGAACCCGTAAGCAATCGCTGCAGCAATAGGCTCTTGGAGAAGAACGACCTGCTTAAACCCAGCCAACATCCCGGCCCGTTTTGTTGCTTCAGATTGGACAGTAGAAAAATAGGCTGGAACCGTAATCACTACAGCATCCAAACCTATATCTGGATGCTTTCTTTGAACATCGATCCTGAGAGTTTTGAGGATCTCTGCTGAAATTTCTTCAGGGAGCATTCGCTTTTTTAGATTGGGAAAGGAAACCGTTTCAGAAGTCCCCATTAAACGCTTAATCTCAGCCTTACTATTCTGCAGGTTTTCCTTTGAATTATTCATCACCCGTTTTGCTTTCGACCCGACTACAACATTTCCATTCCTATCGGCATAGACGACCGAAGGAGTACTCTCCTCGCCCAATGCATTTTTAATGATTTGCACATTACCCTGTTGAATAACGGCCACAGAAGAATTTGTGGTTCCTAGATCAATTCCAACCTCGATAGTAAACAAAATTATCTCCTTGATATTACCAATCCACACGAATTATACTTAATTACAGTTGAATAATAAAGAGAAACAGAATATGCTAGTTCGTTAAATTAATTACTTTAACGACATTGAGAAATTTCAAATGAATTGCGGTGGTTTTTCTTGGAGACGACTTTTGGGAATTTCGGCTTTCAAAGCCAAAATCTCGAGAGAAATAGGAATTCCATTAACAAGATCGGGAAGGCAAAGAAAACTGGGAGCCTTCATTGAAAAACTCATTAAGTCTCTTTTTTTCGGTTTAATAGGACGATAACCCGCTCGAATTTAGAAAAAAATTATAAATTCAAAATAAATCTTCAATTTGACATTTGAGCGCTCGGGCCAATTTTCCTATATTTTCTAAGGAAATATTTCTTTCACCACGCTCGACAGAACTCACATAAGTAAAATGTAACCCGGCTAAATCAGCCAGCTCCTCCTGCGATAGCCCCATTCCTAGCCTCTTAGCTCGTATTGTTTGCCCAAAGATAGTCTGTAACTCTGTCTTTCTCTCTTTAGGTCTCGTCTGCTTACGTCGTTTTGCCATGTTTTCCTCAAATAAGGACAGGCTATGCGTCTAGTGTCACCAAATCTAGAGACGTAAGATCTAAAGACTTTAAATCTAGTTTTAGTCATACTAGATGAGAATGCGAACGTGAATTAACAAAATAAATATTGAAAATATGATGAAAAAATTTAGTTTTATGATTGCCTTTCTAGTTTGGTTGGCAGTCTTTTTCTGGGCTAGAACTTTTGATATCCGTAATGCGGAAGATCGCACTCTTTGGGCTACGATCTTCGCCACCATATTGAGCACAATTGTGTATCTGGGCATTCAAGATGTAATCAAACAATCGATCAGCAAGGACTAGACATAATGAATCCGATACCACCGCCGCTTCCACTTCCACGAAAACCTAGCACACTCATCAAACTTGATACGATCCTCTGGGCTTTCGTAGTGATTTTTATTGCTATGCTCTTGACTTATCGAGGAATCAATATAGAAATTACAATCAGAGGATCATCGAACCAGGACGAGAAGATCAATGTCCATCTAGGCGGCGGAATAGGCCAGCATTCAGGATATTAATAAGCCTCTTACTCTGCGTCTAATTGATTTCATAAGGTGGAGAGCGGCCTGAACATTCGGCCTCTGTAGCTTTCAATCCTCGATTTTCAAAGGCTTTCGCAACGCGCTTTTGAATTTCTCCTTCCATAACGATCTCTTTGCGGACGGCCTCATAGTCAGCTTCCATTTCTCTTTCAGCAAGTCTCGGTGGAACATACCCCCTTCTTCTTCCCAAATTGTTCAGGACAAAGAAAGCTGCCCTCAGAGCGTTGCTAAGATCGATATCGCGCCGCTGCAACGCGAAGATGATAGTATCCTCAGCAGAATCCAATCTTTGTTCAACGAAATCATTCCGCAATCGTTCAACCAATTCCTGAAGTTCAGAATCTTCCTGAATTCTCTTGGTCAAAGTGTGTCGATTGATCCCAAAGTCTTTTGCTGCAAGAGAAACCACTCCATTTCTCTTTTTTAAAGTGTCTATTATGGCTGTTTTCTTACCCTTCCAAAGTACTCCAGAAGTTCCCATATTCCTTCCTTTTGCCTGATTGGCTTTTAAAGTATTGCTCAAGAGCTTCCGCTCGTTTTGCCTTATCTAACCATTCTTCCATACGAATACCAAATCCCTGAAAGATATTCTCGACCGCCAAAACTTGTTTAGCGGTCAAGAGTTTTCCTTCTGACAATCGATTTACGAAAGAGTTCACGACCGAGGGGTCAAATCTGGGATTTGTAGTAGACCAGGCGAGAATGATTTCGATTTTGAAAGCGATATCAATGTCTGAGCTTGTCTCTTGCGAAGCCATGCTTTCCCTGAGTCGCTGATCATAATCTTCTCTCGCGGCGACATCGATGAGGACTTCGTAGGCATCACGGATGAGTTGGTAGGCATATCGGTCACCGCCGAGATCGGGGTGAGACCGCTTGGCCTTAGAACGGAAGGCTCGTTTGACCTCTCGGAGAGAGGCTTTTGCAGAAATTCCAAGAATTGCATAATAATTCTCCATCTTTTAAACATCATGTTCATTTAGGTCTAACTGCTCGAAAGAATGCCCTTCACTCTTCATGAACCGTATCATCGACTCTTTAAATTCTTTTTCCTCGTAGAACAGCACAAAGCCTCCACTCACGGGGTCTTTGTAGGACACTTTAATTCCTTGTTCACTGAACTTGATCCAATCACAATCGGCAAGACAGGAAATCCATTGTTTGTTTTCTGCCCCTCTTTTCCTTGCAGAGTTCTCTTCATCAATTTTACGCTGACGCGCGCGCTCTTCAGCATTCTTGCGAGCAATTTCCTCCTGCTCTTTATTCTTTGCGTGAATTTCCTTCACACGCTCCTCTTTTTGCTTGTCGTCTTTCCTCGACTGCAAGACTGGCTTAAGCCAACCTCTTGGATTTTGAACCAAGCCTGGTGGCTGCAAATAATATTTCGTAAGAGCAGCATCACATACATCCTCATCCCATCCATCAAGGAGCATTTCCTTCTTCCATTGCTCTAACGAAGAAGGAGATGAGGAAGAAGAGGTTTCTTTTAAGCAGGGATCTTTGAGAGAGTTTCTTTTGCTTAATGTGTCTTTTGTGGGTAATGGATTTTTACCACTCCGATCAGTTTTCTTGACCACCCTTTGTATAGAACCTTCAGAGCCTGGCTCATTATTTTGACCATCCTGTGCAAACCCCTTCGTGCTCTTGATTTTTTGCTGTTGTTCAATAAGGACTTTATTTAAGACGTCATAATTGATTCTATAGGCCGAAGGTGCATGATGACCCCGTTTATATTTCTGCGGAGTGCACCGTATCAACCCGCGCAAAACAAGCCCCTCAATTGCACGTCTCACAGTCGGCATTGTAAGCCCTGTGCGCTCGACAAATTGGCTGTAAGAAATTCGGTCTGAATACTTATTCCATCCAGGAAGTTTTCTCCAAATAAACATAAAAACCTTAAATTCAGATGGAGAAAATAATGTGATTCCGTATTCGAGAAGAAGGTTATCTACCTTCGTAAATCCCTCTACAATTCCGCTACCTATGCTTTCAAAATCCTCTTGAGAAAAGCAATTCGGAT
>CAYWDE010000096.1:0-5311 GCA_964456885.1 uncultured bacterium
TTGAAATCGTTCGCGATGGGCTTTTTCATGAGCGTTGCAACAAGTCCGATTTGTAAATGGTTTATGAGCCCTAAAAAGGGGATCACATGATGAGGCGGACGACTTTAATTGTCTTTGTGATCCTTGCAGGCTTTTGGATCGGTTTCAAAGCTCCGAAAAAAGATTTTTCCTTGACCCCTGTTTCCTTAGACCAACAGACAAAAGAGGCCGATATTCTCATCTTTTCGTTCGATCGCCCCCTCCAGCTCTACGCATGTCTCGAG
Organism: uncultured bacterium; assembly: GCA_964456885.1. GTDB lineage: Bacteria > Chlamydiota > Chlamydiia > Chlamydiales > SM23-39 > REEB52. The sequence continues at coordinate 264 of CAYWDE010000096.1, forward strand.
TCGATCGGCCGTTATATAACCCACTATAAAAATCTCTCTGTCCTATACCGGACAAGTACCCTTGAGTTTGCTAAAGGATATCAAAAGGTGAAGGAGGCGTATCCCCACGTCCATTTCATCGCCCAATCAACTGACGATCCGAAGCACGATTTCAAGCCCAATGTTCTAAAAATCGTTTTTGGATCCCCTTCAAAATATATCCTTTTTGGAGTCGATGACCTCATTTTAAAAGACTTTGTCGACCTTAAAATTTGCATCGATCAGATGGAAAAAACAGAAGCCTACGGCTTTTATCTCCGCTTTGGAAAACATATCAGCCACTGTTATCAGTCGAGTCAACCTCAATCTCTCCCTCCCAGCTTTCCGGTGGGAGATGGGATCTTCGCTTGGGATATCAACCAAGGAGAATCGGACTGGGGGTTTCCCAATTCTCTCGATATGACACTATTCAAAAAAGAGGATCTAAAAGTCGCTTTTCATCAGATGAAATATAAGACCCCAAATAGTCTTGAATCAAACTGGGCCAAACAATTTTCCCCAAAGAAAGCGGTAGGACTCTATTTCGAATGTTCTAAATTAGTCAATATACCAATGAATCTAGTCGGTCGTACAGGAAATCCCCACATGAATTACCTGAACACAAAAGAGCTTCTGGTAAAATTTGACGAAGGGTTGAAAATAGATATCGGGCCTCTCTACAAAATCAAAAATGAGTCCCCCCATCTCGACTACATTCCTGAATTCATCCCCCGTTAAAAAGCTACTTAACGGTACCTAACGATTGGCCGAAATTAACTCTTGTTTCAAAACCAAGTGCTGTATTCTCGATCAGATCGGAATCAAAAACGATTCTTCCCCGCTCAAAGAGGAGGACAATGCAAGAGCCCCCAAACTCAAAGTACCCTTTCTCTTCCCCTTTTTTAATCGGTCGATTCGGAGTATAGGTTTGCTGAATAGATCCCACCGCAGTCGCCCCAATCTCCACATAAAGGAGAGTTCCAAACCGATCTGTTTCGATTTCGGTGACCATCCGCTTGTTTTCAGACAGAATAGAGATCTGTCTTCGGAGGGCGATCGGATTGACTGAATAGAGGGGGCCATTGATTAATTTCGCTTTTGAAGGGACCCCATCACAAGGGAAATGGTAACGGTGATAATCGGAAGGGCAAAGGCGGACAATCGCCATCGATCCCTCTTTATATCGATTTGCATCAGCAGAGCTTTGGAGGAAATCCTTCAGAGAAAACTGGACCCCCTTCACAAGAAATTGCCCAAACTTCGGATAGACTAAATAACGCCCATCTGCAGGAGTCGTTACCACATTTGGATCGGCAATAATAGGACGGGCTTCAGGCTTTAATTTCCTGATGAAAAAATCGTTAAAAGAGGAGAATTTACTCTCAACAAACTCAGAAGCATCTACTCCATAAGTCTGGATAAAAGTGGGGATTTTTTTTGCACTCCCCTCCCGTTTTTGCAAGTATCCAAAAAATCTCGATACAAAAGGGACACGGGCGAGAAAGCGTAAAAGAATTTTTGCAAAAGGGGCCTTAAAAAATCCATCTCCGTAGAGGAAATAGAGGATTTTTTGCCCATAAATTTTTTCGATGCACTTTTGACCGGTTTCCCGTTCGATATAGATCAGTTCCATCTTTGGGAATGGTAATGCTATGAATAGATATTTTCAATTGGTTTGGCTTCCCCCCTTAAAAGAGAGTAGATACAAAGATCTTGATAAGATCCTTTTGCAAAAAGAGATGAGCGGGCGATCCCTTCAAATTTAAATCCACACTTTTGCGCTAACCGAATAGCCGCCTGGCTATAATTGGGGATGGAGATCTGGAGACGCTCCATTTTCTGGATCCCAAATAGATAGGATGCAAAAAGGGGCAAAGCCTCGCTCATCACCCCTTTTCGCCGATCGTCCGTTCGAAAAATATAGAAATGGAGGTCTAAACAGTCAAAAAAAGTCTGTTTCTCAAACCAAAGAGCCCCCACAAGTCTCTCATTCTGAACAACCATTAAAGTCCCCTTTTCTTCTTCCCAGAAACCGGTCTCATAAAACTCGAGCCGAAATTGGTGTTCAGAAAGGAGGTAGCTAGGCAAACAGTCTCCCCTCATCCGAATCGAATCGAGAGCAAGGTAGAGTTCCAGTAAATCCCCTTCTTTAACAGTCCTCAAATTCAAATTTTTGCTTTCAATCATGAGCATCAATCATACCATCAATTCATTTTATTAGTTAATTAATATAAACATTTATCGATTAATTTAAAATTTTAACCTGAAATTTAAACCTTGTGTGAAATGGGAATTCCTACTAAAATTTTGTCAAAGTGATCTTCATTAGGGTTATCCATGTTTGGTTTCATTAAAAAAATCTTCGGCACGCATCAGTCGCGAATCCTAAAAAAATATTGGCATCTGGTCCCTAAAATAAATGCTTGGGAAGTCAAATATCAAACTCTTTCCGATGATGAATTGCGCAATAAAACACTCGAATTCAAAGAAAGACTTGCTAAAGGAGAGCCCCTTGACGCGCTATTACCTGAAGCTTTTGCCGCTGTAAAAAATGTGTGCCGCAGACTGTGTGGAACAGACGTCCATGTATCTGGCTATGACCAAAAATGGGACATGATCCCCTATGATGTTCAACTAGTGGGCGCGATCGCCATGTTCCACGGCTCCATTGCCGAGATGCAAACAGGCGAAGGGAAAACGCTTACAGCCTCAATGCCTTTATACCTCCATGCGATCACTGGGAAACCTGTCCATTTAGTCACTGTTAATGACTATCTTGCTAAACGGGACTGCGAGTGGATCGGCTCTATCTTCCGCAGATTAGGGCTTACAGTTGCCTCTTTAACGAATGACGTCCACCCTTCTCAGAGAAAAGAGGTCTATGCTTGCGACATCGTCTATGGAACCTCTTCCGAATTTGGCTTTGACTATCTACGCGATAACTCGATGGCAATGCATAAGAATGAGCAAGTTCAGCGGGGCCATTACTTTGCTATGGTCGATGAGATCGACTCGATCTTAATCGATGAAGCGAGAACTCCTCTCATCATCTCTGGCCCCGTTCAAGGAAGCCGCCAGATGTATGATGATCTGAAAGAAGGGGTAGCTAACATGGTCCGCGTTCAAAGGGACCATTGCAATCATCTAGCTAGCGAAGCGCGAAAAACATTGGAATCTCTCGGCCTTCTCACAGAGACAGACACACAGACAAAGCTCTCAAAAGCGGATGAAGAGAAGAAGCAAGAAGCGTTCAAGCAGCTTTGGCTTGTCAGCAAAGGGACTCCGCGGAACAAAATCCTCAAGCGGCTCAAAGAAAATCCTGACATGCGGGCCGGAATCGACAAATGGGAAACCTACTATTTTGGCGAAACGAATAAAGAGGAAAAATTCGAAACTCTCTCTGACCTCTACATGGTTGTCGATGAGCGGAATAACGAGTACGAATTGACCGACAAAGGGATCCGAAATTGGGGTGAATTCAAAGAGGGGGCCGGAGCAGATGATTTTGTAATGCTCGACCTCGGACACGAATACCATCTCATCGATCAGATGAGCACTTCAGAAGCTGAAAAAATGCAGGCTAAAGTCGCTCTCCGGGAAGAAGATGCAAAAAGAAAAGAGCGGGCCCACAACTTGCGCCAGATGCTCCGCGCTCACCTGTTAATGGAAAAAGATATCGACTACATCGTCCAAGATCAAAAAATCGTGATCATCGACGAGAACACAGGTCGTCCGCAGCCTGGAAGACGTTTTTCAGATGGACTTCATCAAGCGATTGAAGCGAAAGAAAATGTCGATATCCAAGGGGAAACACAGACCTACGCGACCATCACCCTCCAAAACTATTTCCGGATGTACGAAAGACTAGCAGGGATGACAGGGACCGCTATGACCGAGGCCCATGAATTTAAGGAGATCTACAATCTCCAAGTGTTAGAGATCCCCACCTACCGCTCCTGCTCACGGAAAGACTTTGATGATGAGATCTACATGACTGAGAGGGAAAAATATATCGCCCTCCTCAAAGAGATCAAAGAGATCCACGAAAAAGGGCGCCCGATCCTCATCGGAACTGAATCGGTTGAAATCTCTGAAAAACTCGCCCGAATTTTGAAGCAAAACAAACTTGAGCACACGATCCTCAATGCAAAAAACCACGCCCATGAAGCGGAGATCATTGCAGACGCGGGGAAAAAAGGATCTATTACCCTCGCAACCAATATGGCTGGTAGAGGGACCGACATTAAGCTGAAAGAGGGCGTTAGAGAAATTGGTGGTCTCCATGTGATCGGCACTACACGCCACCATTCCCGTCGGATCGACAGGCAGCTTCGGGGAAGATCTGGACGCCTAGGAGATCCTGGCTCCTCTAAATTTTTTGTCTCTTTTGAAGACTCGCTCATGCGTCTATTCGCATCGCCCCGAATGACAGCTCTTTTACAAAGGTTCCGCCCGCCTGAAGGGGAACCGATCTCTGCGAAAGTCCTCAACAAATCGATCGAGACCGCCCAAAAGCGAATTGAGCAACGCAATTACACCATCAGGAAACATACCCTCGAATACGATGACGTGATGAACAAACAGAGAAAAGAGGTCTATGCCTTCCGCAACGAACTCCTCTTTGCCCACAATCCAATTCAAATCGCCGAAGAAGTATTAGAAACGGTCGCAAGGCAAGTGTTTGTGGAAAATCAGGAAGAGCTCTCTAATCACTTCCCTGTGACCATTGAAAAGACGGAAGATGAGCAGACGATTGTGAAGAAGATTCTCACTGAATTCCAACAAAAAATCTTCTTCCAAAGACAGATGCTCGCCTCCTTCCGCCCAGACTTAAATGAAGCTGAAAAAGGGCAAAATGTTCTCCAGGAAGTGATCCGGAATCTGATGATTCGGAAAATTGATCAACTTTGGCAAGAACATCTTCTCCATGTGGATCATCTCCGCTCTGATGTTCACATGAGAACTGTGGGGCAGAAAGACCCTCTACTTGAATTTAAGCATGAGTCGTTCTCTTTATTTGAGGCCTTTTC
>CAYWDE010000096.1:5321-6913 GCA_964456885.1 uncultured bacterium
ACCCGTCTCCGCCAAGAGATCGCTCGAGACCTGTTCCGTTTTGAAATGATGCCACAACAGCCTCAACAACCCCCAACGAGAACAAAAAGAATGCCTACCCTAGTCCAAGGGGCTTGATGAAATTTCGTACCTTTATCTTCGGTTTGATTGCTCTCTCCTTTATGACATCTCTATTTGCAGAGAGCACAAAGGCCGAAGGTGGAGGACAGTATGGGAAAATAACCCTGGAAGCTCTTGACGGAACCGGGCTAATCAAACTCAATGGCACCTCGATTACAAACGAGGTCCACCTGATTGGAAGCCTCATTTGTCAAAATGGGGAGATCGGCTCTCTCGATATCATCGGGGAGGCAAATCTGACGGGAACAACCGTAAAGAATGGAGGGTCCGTTATGGGCTCTTTTCAAACAACCCGCTCCACAAGACAGCAACCGATTATCCTCTTAAGTCAAAAAGCGGTCTTCACCTCTACAAAGCTCGCAGGAATCACTGTAAAACAAGATAGTGGATTTAAAGGGAAACAGACCCTTGAACTAAGGCAAGGGACGATTGTCAACGGCCCTATCCATTTTGAGTCTGGGAAAGGGGAAGTGATCCTCTACACAGGATCTCAAGTGCTTGGAACTGTAACTGGCGGGAAAATTCTCAAAAAAAATTAATTGGTTACCTTTTTAAAAAATAGGGGATCAGGTAAGAAGAGGATTATATGATCCTCGCCGAAATTGTTAAACAACCCGCCAAATTCGATTGCCTTAAAGACCCGGTTGTTCTCCAGATTGAGTCCCTTCACTATTCCCATTTCCATTTGATCGCGTTTATTATTTTTGTTTTAGCGATTCTTCATACTCTCTTTGCCTATAAAATTCATGAGTGGGCACGGAAGCTCGATTTAAAGCAAAAAGCGAGGCGTAAAGAGAGGCATTTCACTGTATTTCTTTTATACTTTATCTCTGAAGTTGAAGTGGTCTTTGCCCTTTGGGCCGTTCCCCTCTTCTTCACTATTTGGTGGTTTTATGGCTGGACGACAGGCCTTGAGTACATCAATACGAGAGATTATACAGAGGCCCTTTTTGTCGCTGTGATCTTAGCGATCGCTTCGACCCGTCCCATTGTGCATGCAGCAGAAAAAGTGATCCACTGGATCACCCGAGGAATTGGGGGATCTCTTTCCGCTTGGTGGTTTGTCCTTCTTACGATTGGTCCCCTTTTAGGCTCATTCATCACAGAAGCTGCAGCGATGGCCCTTTGCGCCCTCCTTTTAGCCAAAGAATTTTATGAGTATCATCCGAGCAAATCTCTTGCTTATGCCACTTTGGGACTCCTCTTTGTGAATATTTCTGTGGGGGGAATCCTTACCCATTTCGCCTCTCCTGCGGTCATTGTTCTTGCCCATTGCTGGCAGTGGACCATTTCCGACATGTTCTTTGGTTTTGGCTGGAAAGCGATCTTAGGAATTATTATCTCTAATCTCCTCTACTGGGCCTATTTTAGAAAAGAATTGAGCCATATGAACGTCCGGAAACAGGCGAGAGATATCTACTTAAGCCATTCCGTAAAACATCCGGCAGAAACCATTCCTGCTTGGATCACGC
>CAYWDE010000097.1:0-6828 GCA_964456885.1 uncultured bacterium
AGTCTCTTTTAAACCAAACCTTACAATGTAACGAAATTGCGAATACTTTGCCCGCTACCTCTGAAGAAAAATCTTCTTATACTGCCGCTCAAGCCCTGGTGGCTGCTGGAGCGCTAGCCGCTACTTATGGAGCTTACCATTATGGACCAAAGCTTAAAGCACTTATCAGTAATGCGCCTGGAGTTGTGTGTGATCTCTATAATAAAGCTAGGGGAAGACCAGACCGAGCAGAAGTTGCGAGAATTGCAGAAGCAGAAGTTGCGAGAATTCATGAAGGAAATCTTGCAAGGTTTGCGGGTTTAACTATATATAGTCCGTTGGCTAAGTTCCCTTCATTAGAGGAGAAGAGCTTACAAAAAAAAATCCATTTTCCAGAGCCGTTTTTTACAATTTGCAACCCGTCTTCAGTCGGAGCTCCTCTACAAATGCTCAGACAAGATACGGTGAAACAGCAGCTCCCAAAGAGCATTGGAAAGAGATGCTGTGAACAGCATTTGTTCCCTAATGGGGGTGTTAATGGAGCCTACATTGCCAACAAAGATAAACTCTCTACAGAAAAAGTAGATGCGCTTCTAGAGATTGGAAGAGTATTAAGAAAAGCTGCATTAACAGAAAGTGACCTCACAAATTTGAAGACAAATCTTCAAAATTTAGCTAAAGGGGGCTTACCTACAGAAGCAGTAAATGGGCGAAAAATCAACGAACTTTGCCTCTTATTGGAGCTGTTCGATATGTTGAGCCATGGAAATACCATTACGGCTCCCCAGATCACCCAGTTCTATGCAACTCTAAGACGCCTAGACTCAAATATGTTCCCAGAAGATATCAATCTTTGCAGGCCTTATGATGTGCTTAAAACGGTTCAAGATTTAGTGGAAGAACATCTAGATCCGAAGAGTCGTACACTCTATTTGACAGCGACCCAGAATGTAGTTCAAATTGATAAGAGTATTAAGAATGCTCCCGATTACGTCGTTTTTGGTGTTGACAAAGCAAAGGGTTCGAATGGCCCTGTACAGCTCCGAAACGACGCTATCCGTTTTACAGATGGGACACAAAAGTATAAATGTGTTGGCTATTTGAGCTGGGCTGTTAGAGACCAGATCAAGAGAGATGGAACAAGGTCGCAAGCAGGCCATGCGACAGTGACTAAAATAAGCGGACACCACTGGGATACAACTTCTCCAGGGGACCAGACTTCAGTTATTCTTCCAAAAGATTTGAAGAATTACAATTTACCGCAAGAAGACGATGTCCATTTGATTTTCGCCGTTAAAGACAGTGGAGATAACACATCTTGCGTGATTTCTTAGTCGCTTAGTGCAGCTGCGCTCTCCTGAAGAGATTTTCTCTCGGGACGGGGAGCGTAGGTTGCAATTTCTCCGATCTGCGGCAGCGCAATCGGCTCATAGACAAACGGAGATTGGAGTTTCCCTTCAAAAAGGATCGCAATCCGTTTCCGGTTTTCCCTTCCTAAAAAGAGATTCGATTGGTTTAAAAAGTCCTCATAGGAGAGCTTAGCTAAAGCCTCTACCCTATTTTCCACAAAATTGAAGTCTGCATCCCGCTCAAATGCGAGTCTGTCCCAAAGTTGTGTTTTCGAGTTTAAATTTCTAAATCGTGTTTTTAAAGAGGCAATCAGGCTTGCCTTGAGCGTCTCAAAACGCTCTAGGGAGATGTTTTCAGAGAGGGAATCGTTGAACTCTTCGATGAATTGCTCGAAGCGGAAGAGGAGCTCTTCTGGTTCATGAGAGTTAGATTGGACGAGGAAGTATTGGAAGAGGCGCTCTTCGATCTCTGTCCCGTCGCTCTGTGCAATATAGCCCGTTTTCTGTTTAGTTCGGAGTTCGTTGAAAAAAGCCTCCTTCAAGATCGCAGAGAGGATCTCTTGAGCAGCCCTTTTTTTATGGGTGAAATCCCCCTCTTCGATCAGAAGTAGGGTTGCGTTCCCTTGGACCTCTGTTTTTTGGACGATTTCGTAGGGGCCGGCGTGAGCGGGGAGTCTTAAAATTCTTGTTTTCGGGTGCTCTTCTTTTGGATAAGGGGCGTTCCCAAACGCATGGATCACATCGATCCAAGCCGACTCGGCCTCTTTAAGGGTTAAATTCCCCGCAAAAAGGGCTTGGGTATAGGTCTCTTGAAAGAGCTTCCCATAGAACTCGAGAAAATCGTCATAGCAGATGTTTTTTAGGGCGGCGAGCTTCTCTGCTTTGGTCGATTTGTCTTGATTCACAATCGAATCGAGCAGTTCCTTAGCCTGGCGGGCAGCGAGTTCTTTTTGCCCATTGAGGTACCCTTTTTCATGGCGAGCGACATAGATCGCAAATTGCTCCGGAGTTGGGGGATCGAGAGGCATCTGTTTCGCCACTTCTTGCAGAAGGAGGGGGGCTTTTTCGCTATAGCCTGAGATCTCTAAGTGGAGAGAGGAGCGATCGAGATCAAAGGAGCAGCTGAGCCCTGCAGAATTGGCTGCAGCTAGGGTTGGGTGCAAGATGTCGGTCAGATGATCGATATAGAGGGATGCGAGGACCGCGCTCCTTGGGGTTGGAGCGAGCTCGGGAGAGAGGATATGAATGTGGTAAATTGACTCAGGAACGCCAAATTCAGGGGAGCGGACATAGTAGGCGATCCCGAGATCGTTTTCGGCGATGAGGGAGGGGGTGCTGGTTCCTGTAGGGGCAAGCGCCAATTTTTCAGGGATAAAGGGGTTGGGTCCTGCGAGGCGGATCTGTTCGATCGGTGCCGCATGGGCCCACTGAGACATCCACTTTTCGGGGATGGGCCTGATCGCATATTCGGCTCCAAGCCACTTCTCTTTCCGGTCGGGAGTCACTTTGGTGAGCTCTGGGGAGGCCATAAAGTCGATTGAGCAGGTTTCAGGGGTGAGGAGAGAGGCGGCGAGCTCAATCTTCTGCGGATCGTACTGGGTGGCGAGGATCGAATTTCTTGGATAGGTGCTAAGGTCCTCTTCTGCTACGCTATCTCCAAGTTGGGAGATATAAACAAATGTGTTTTGGCGCGCCTGGTATTGGTAGTTGAGTTGAGCCATCGTGTTTCTCTCTTGGACGAGGTAGGCTGGGACCCCTGTTTTCCGGATGCCGGCGATCGCTTCAAAGCAGCGGAGGATCACTGTATTGACATGATCAACACCCTGTTTGGTCAACTCTAGGCTGATTTGGAAAAAACGGTGCTGTGGACCGCCGAGTTCATCGACCCGGACAGACATGGTATCGATCAGCTGTTCTTCTTTCAGAGCTTCATAAAGGCTATATTTTTGCCCTCTTTTTAGAGCGTAGGCGAGGATGTCGGCCGATTTGGTCGGATCTTCAGAGAGAGCTGGAGGGAGTTCCCAACTTAGGGTGAGCGATTGCCGATTTTGGATCGGCTTGATGAAGGTGATGTGCCCCACCTGTTCTTTAGAGCTCAAATAGCCGCTGGTATCGACGCCCGGTTTTGTGCTTTTAGGGACGGCGGAAAAGGTTTTTACAACGGTTTCTTGGAGCTGTTCAACAGGGAGAGCGGAGTAGATGACGAGGTGCATCCGCTCAGCGCTGTATTGGGCTGCGTGCCACTCTTTGAGAGCGCTCTGAGGAATTTTGCCGAGGGTCTCTGAATTTCCAGTTGAAAAGAGTCGATTGGGATGGTTTGGATTCCCTGTCTCTTTGAAAACCATGTATTCGCGCCATCCATCATTTTCGATGTTTTTCGCAAATTCTTGATCGACTGCGTGCATCTCTCTTGCGATGTTCGCTGGATTGAAAAGAGGGTCGATAAAGAAGTGGGCGAAGCGATCTAGAATGGGGAGGAAACCGCTCGTTTGGGCGGAGAACATGTAAACAGTCCGATTGGGGGCTGTGAAGGCGTTCGTTTGTCCAGCATAATCGGAGACGTAGGTGAAAAATTCATTTTCGCTCGGATATTTTTGTGTCCCCATGAAAAGCATATGTTCGCAAAAATGGGCCATCCCTGGATATTCGATCGGATCGCTCCAAGAGCCAGCTCCGACACAGACAGCGGCTGCCGACTGATCTGCTAACGGATCGGAAATGAGGAGAACTTCTAGGCCATTATCGAGGCGCAATTTGACCGTTTTTCGGCTTTTGAGTTCAGGGTTAAGGAGAGGGAGGTTAGAGGTGTCTTCTACTACGGTAAAAGAGTTGAGCGGGGAGATGGTGGTCATCAGTGCGGTGGTTGCGGAAATCAGCATGTGGATCATCTTAACCTTTGGTAGTAACGATTGACAACGTCCCAGATCGCATCAGCTTTTGCTTTACGTCGCAGGTTTTTATCATTTTCCTCGGAACCGGGAAATATTTCCATATCGAATTCTGGAGCGAAGCCAATATGGATGGGGCTTCTTCGTGCGATTCGGGTCTCTCCCAACTCTTTTTGAACGGTTTCTGGGGGAGGAAGAAGATCGTAGGTTGCTAGAGCAAACGGATAAAAATGGGTCTTCGTCTTTGCTTTTTGCGCCATCAGATAAAACATTTCGACGCTCGACGGATCAAAGGGGGCCACTTCCACCTCGCCGTTTACCCCTCGTCGGTCTCTCCCTCCACTCGGAGCTACATAGATGATTTTCCCCCCTTCGCGGAGAAGATCTGACATGAGTCTCATCGTATTTTTGTTATGGAGCAGCTTTTGAGCTTTAAGTTCAGGGGGATGGTCGATGTATCTTTTTGAATAGATGCAGAGGAGATCGCATCCCATACTAAAAGGGATCGCGAGCGGATCGGTGATCACCCTTTCTCCTGCGACATAGATGATTTTTTCTCCAATATGGGGATGGGTTTTTTGTAATAGAATTGCAATCGCTTGGGGATCGGCTTCTGTCTGGTGATTGGCAAGGAGGACAACATTCTCTTTTATTTTGAGCTGCTGATCGATTTTATTGAGAATTTCTTGACCCAAGAGGGTCGAATGGGGAAGATCGACCAGAGGCCGTACAAAGTCGAGGCTAAATTTATAATAATCGACCGGCTCTCTCACTTTTTTATGGTATGGCTCAAAAATGAATGGGTGGTCGAGCTGCTCTTGTAGAAGTTGGCTGAACAGCTCTAACATCGGGCTATCAGCCCCTGCCGCTTCCTTGTAACATCTAAAAAACTCAGCTAAGATCAGCTCATATTTTTTAGGGAGTTTTTTAGGTTTCAAGTTTTTGTCCATTTGTCGTTGAATAAAATAAGAATTCATTCAAATGGAGCGTATCGTTCACCGCAAATTCGAGATGGGCGTTTGATTTGGTGGCGAGTTTCCCATAATGATCTTTATCTCCCTGATCCAGATATTTATTGAGGTCAGGGTGGACGATGAGTTTAAGGGCGAACTGATTGTGACAGAGGATTAGTTTTTTAAGGGCCCGTTCGATTTCTACAGAGACACTCTCGTTTGTTTTTACAAGGCCGCTCCCTACGCAATAAGGGCAGCTAGTGTAGATTGTTTGAGCCAAAGATTCTCGGCTCCTTTGACGGGTCATCTCAACGAGGCCAAATTCACTCATTCCGAGGATCGTACACTTTGCCGAATCTTCTTTCATGCACTCTTTGAGCCTTTCGAGGACGCGTCTCTGATTTTTTCTGGAGCGCATGTCGATAAAGTCGCAAATGATCAAACCCCCAATATTGCGGATTCGGAGTTGACGGGCGATCTCTTCAGCGGCTTCAAGGTTGATCCGGACAAGGGTCTCTTCTACATCGCTACCTGTTGTCGTAGAGCTTCTCCCTGAGTTAACGTCGATTGTATGCATCGCTTCTGTACGGTCAAAAAAGAGGTAGCCTCCAGAGCCGAGCCAGATTTTCCGTTTTACAGCCCGGTCGATCTCCCTCTCCACATTGAATCTTTCGAACATCGGGACTTTATCGCGGTAGAATTCGATTTTAAGGGGGTGCTCTTCCATATATTTTTGGTAGAGTTGTTTGCAGTGCAAATAGGTGTTGTGATCATCAATGAGGAGCCGGTCTATTTTTTTGTCGACACAGAGGGTGACGACTCTCTTGATGAGATCTGACTCTTCAAAGAGGAGGGTCGGCTTGCTCGCTTTGTGGAATTTTTCGACGATCGCTTGCCAATTATGGAGCAGTTCTGTCGCTTCATCGACTAATTGGTCGGTTGTGGCACCCATGCTCGCTGTGCGGCAAATAAGCCCCATATCTTGCGGCATCTCAAAGGAGCGGATAATTTTTTTTAACCGGTCGCGCATCCCTTTGTCTTCGATTTTTCGAGAGACGCCCCGATGGGGGTTGTTGGGGAGGAGGACGAGATAGCGTCCGGCGATCGAGATATTGGAGGTGAGGCGGGCTCCCTTAGTTCCGATCGGCTCTTTCACCACCTGTACGAGGACCGGGTGGTCGATTTTCAGTAGCTGCGAAATCTCTTTCGCTTTAGGAGTCTCCTCGATTTTTGCAGTATCGTAATCGAGATCGAAATCCATATCAAACATCTCTTCGAATTTCTTCGTGTTTTCTAAGATGTCGCTGATGTGGATAAATCCGTTTTCCCCTTCATGAATATCGATGAAGGCAGATTGGATATTGTGGAGGATATTGGTCACTCTACCCCGGTAGATATTACCGGTCATTTGACGCGATTTTTTCCGGTCGAAAATGAGATCGTAGAGCTGCCCATGTTTTAGGTAGGCATAGCGAATTTCTTTCGATTCGATATTGAGGAGGATTTCATGCATAATAGGAGGCCTTTTTGGATCTGTAATATGGGTGAGTTAGGTATTTATTTGAGCTGAAAATCAGCACAAAAAAATCGGCTAAAATATACTATAAGTCACCCTCTTAGATCATTCAATAATTTTTGTACAAACCCCTCTTTTGCTAG
>CAYWDE010000098.1:0-6791 GCA_964456885.1 uncultured bacterium
TTCAATATATAAATGGTGCATATGATCAAAATAATTTCGATTTATCTATTTTATCTTCTTTAGGAAGGAGAAAAGTGGGGTCTTCATCCCCTTGAAAAATTTTTTCGACGACCTGCTTAGTTTTTTCATCGGTAAATACAAGGCAGATCGAGTTGTAATACGCCTGAGGAATAAAATAGATTTTCTCTAGGTTTCTTAATGGAGATAAGATCGTAGGTGGGGAATAAGTAACAGGATTAACTAGGGAGGCCATTTTTTTCTCTAAATTCAATGAAGAAATAAAGATTATAATCCCCCCCTTTTTTTTAAGCTAGAGAATGAACCTATCCATGCCAAATGCCCCCCCTTTTATTACGAACCATATCCGATGATCGGATTGGAACGGATATGATAAACTGCCTGAAGAATTGAGAAAGGGGGGTTAGGTGAGGAGGTTGGAGAAGTATCGGCTTGAATGGATTGCCATATTTATCTGGATCGGATTTGTCTGTGCCATCAGTTTTATGGAAGCGTGGCTCAAATTCCGAGCAGAACTTGTGACTCTTCCGATCGGTTTAAGTATAGGGCGTATCGTCTTTGGAGCCCTGAATAAGATAGAGTGGTTTTTTGCTATCTGGATTGTTGGATTCCTTTTGATCCGTAGAGACCGATTAAAACTTTCCCAGTGGCTCCTCTTTGCCCTTCCTCTCTGCTTATTAGTGATCCAGACTTTATGGCTATTGCCCGCTTTAAATGAACGGGCCGCTACCTTTTTGTCTGGAGGAAAGCCCCCTCCTTCTTTCACCCATTTTTACTACCTATTTTTAGAGGTTGTGAAAGTCATTTGCCTTTTCGTTTTTGGTCTCTCTCTTATTAAAAATGAAAGTACCTAGTTTACAGTAGTTTAAGAAAGATTGAGGGTTGCGCCTTTCTCTGAGGCGCGAGTATAATCGGCGGTGTTCGGAAGGGATCTTTTAACTAGGGAGAAATATGTCTATTCGATTTGAATCTAATTCCACTCCAATGGCTGCTTCTAATGAGCAGGAAAATTCACCTCTATCTAAAAAAGGGGCAACCTCCTTACTAGGCAGCGCTACTGAATTAGCCTCCGATATTCTTCTAAGGCAAGGAGTATCTCCTGAAACCTATTGTTCTTACAAAAAATTAAATGGGGGGCGAATTGACCCTAAATTATTTCAATCTTGTTTAAAGAGCGCTCAAGCTTATAAAGCTTATTTGAGTTTTTCCTCTTTAAATTAGCACCCCATGTTTATTTGATCAGGAAATAGATTATAGACAGGCTGCATGCGCGACCTGTCTATTTTTTTAGCGAGGGGCGATAGCGACGATCTCTGTTTGTGCAAAATGGCGCATCTTTTCTTCCATAGCCCTCTCCTCTTTTAAAGAGGTTGTGAGAAGATAAAGCACTTCTTTTTCTCCAAATTTCTCAGCTAAAATGCAAAGGGGTGTATAGCAACCGATTTCAAAATGTTCCACTTTGTCTCCTGCGCTGACCAGAGCGAGATATCCAGCGGCCGTATTTTTAAAGTGGCGCATCAACTCTTTCCCTTCGCTTAAAATCCCATCCATCCCTTTACTCCTATCTGTAAAATTGAGATCGACAAGTGTTTTAAGCACCTCTTTCCCTTTTTCAGATAAATTTTGCATCCCCCGCAGTTTTGAGCTATGGATATCGATATCCAAAAGGGAAAAGACCCTATCTAAACGATCGATTTGCGTCTTTGTTTCATCTCGATGATGGAAAAGGATCTCTTTCAATTCAGAGGATTGAGCATTTTCTATCATCGAGTAGAGGGCGTCAAACACCTCTTTTTCTGATTTGTACAGATGTCTTAGACCTGTTTCGAATAGAAGATCAAAAGCTGTATTTTTTTCCATGATATACCTCCCTTTTCCAATACACTTAGAATTAAACAGGATTTTGAATTTTTAAGAAAACAATAAATTTATGTTAAAAATTCTTAACCTTGTGGGTGCTGCTAACCTTTTTTGAGCCGATATAGAACATGCTTTTTGAGAACATTCCCTGTTGGAATCTTCGGATGGTCAAAGTCATCTTTTGGGTTATGGGACATCCCGATCTTTTCCATCACATGACGGGACCTTGTATTTAAAACGGCTGTGAAAGAGACGATTTCCTTTAAATGGAGTTCTTCAAACCCATATTTTAGACAGGCAAGTGCCCCTTCTGTAGCATACCCTTTCCCCCAAAAAGGGTGAGCGATTCTCCATCCAATTTCTACAGCAGGGGTAAAGGGGACGGGAAGTGTCTCTTTATCAATCGAATTGAGGCCTATAAATCCGATGAATTCTGCAATATCTGGGATAGAGACAGCCCACCACCCCCAGCCCCTCTCTTTTAATCTTGTCCCCATCCGCTTTCCCATCTGATCGCTCTCCTCTTTAGTGAGGAGAGCTGGGAAATATTCCATAACACGGGTATCTCTGTTCATCTCAGCAAAAGGTTCTAGGTCTTCTTCGCGCCAAGGGCGTAAGATCAATCTTTCTGTTTTAAGTGTAGTCATAAAATTGTGTAGATCTGAAAATTTAGGCTTAATAATAATAGGTTTCTATTTGTTTAAAGTGTAGGGAATTGTTGTTTCTTAGTTTTCTATATGTTACGATTAGCCTTAATTTTAGATGGATATGATCTATATTTTTTGGGCCTGCCGAGATAAAGAAGAAGCGAAAAAAATCATCCATAGATTGCTGGAAGAGCGGCTCATTGCCTGCGCCTCCATTTTCCCCGAAGTGGTCTCGATCTACCGTTGGGAGGGGAAAATAGAAGAGAATCTTGAGGTTAAAGTCATTTTAAAGAGTGTAGCTTCCCATTTTGAATCGATTCAAAACTATATCTTGGAAGAGGGGAGCTATGAGGTTCCAGAAATCTTGCAAGTCGATATTTCTGATGGAAATCCCCGTTACTTAGCTTGGGTGTATGAAAATAGTAAAACTATCTAAAGAGACAAATGAGATCCAGCGAGTCCTCACCCTCCGGGACTCCCGCAATAACCGATATCGGTATAGGGAATTTATTCTGGAAGGGCGGATTGCCATTGATCAAGCTTATGCAAAGGGGTGGAGGGTTAAATCTCTCTTTTATAATGGAGATCAACCCCTGTCGAACTGGGCGAAAAACCATTTAGCTCAAAAACGGTATGAGATTGCCTATGAGGTCCCGGCCTCTTTGATGGAGAAGATGGGGGATAAGACGGAACCGACTGAGATGCTCGCTATTGCAGAGATGCAAATTTGCCCCTTCTCTTCTTATCAACCCACATCATCGGATGTTGTAGTGGTTTTAGATTCTCCCAAAAGTGGAGGAAATGTGGGGATGATGATCCGTTCCTCCGTTGCTTTTGGAGCGAGTGCGATCGTGATCTCAGGCCATGCGGCCGACGAATATGACCCGAAATGTATCCGGGCGAGTGTCGGAACTTTTTTTTCTATTCCTATCTACAGAGTTGATGGGGCGAGTAAATTCACCGAAAAGCTTCAAGAGCTTAAAGGGAAACAAAAAGTAACCACGATCGCTTCGGGAGACGAGGGGGCCATCCCTATCGAAGAGGCGGACTTCGGGGGAGATCTCCTATTTCTTATTTTAGGGAATGAGACAAATGGGGTGAGTGCAACTTATAGACAAACCGCAGATCAGTTTGTACAGATTCCTCTACCAGGTGAATTTACCTCCCTAAATATAGCTGCGGCTGGCTCTATCTTTTTATATGAAATTTTCCGTTCCCGAAAAAAATAAAAATATAGTGCAAAGTTATCTCGCAACCCATAAAAGAGAGGAGAGACCGACTAGAGCTCTTTTATGGAAGCGCACACATTTTTATTACAACTCGTGATCATCCTCCTTTCGGCCCGGATCATGGGGGAAATCGCAGCTTATTTTAAGATTCCAGCGGTCATCGGGGAGCTCTCTGCAGGGATTTTGATTGGGCCAAGTGTTTTACACCTCATTGAGATTTCTTCGCCGATCCATTTACTAGCGCAGATTGGGATTATTTTACTCCTTTTTGAAGTAGGTATTGAAACTGATTTGGGGCGGTTGACCTCTGCAGGTGGTAAATCGTTGATCGTAGCAGTTGGCGGCGTTGTAGCTCCATTGATCCTCGGTTTTTGCCTCTCTTATTACCTATTTAATCTATCGACCCTTGTCAGCTTATTTGTAGGGTGTACATTCACAGCAACAAGCATAGGGATCACTTTGAGGATTCTCCGTGATCTTAAAAAACAGGGGAGCAACGAGGCGCAGATCATTATAGGTGCCGCTGTTCTAGATGACATTCTCGGGATTATCCTCCTTTCGATGCTCTACGAATTCTCCTCTTCCGGGCAGATCAATCTATGGAATACAGGAAAAGTGATCTTCTTCATTAGCCTCTTTTTCCTCATCGCCCCCTTAGCCGCTAAAGTAGTTTCTCATGTAGTCAAAAGATGGGATGAAAAAAGTCAAATTCCAGGCCTTTTACCAACTACCATCGTCTCTTTGATCTTGTTTTTTTCCTGGATGGCTCATCAGTTAGGGGCCCCAGAGCTTTTGGGGGGCTTTGCTGCAGGACTTGCCCTCTCTCGACAGTTCTTTTTCCCATTTGCCGCGATGATGCACAAATCGGAAGAGTTCAGCCATAAGGTTGAACAAGAAATGCGTCCTATTGTCCATTTATTTACCCCCATTTTTTTTGTGACAATCGGTTTATCTTTAGAACTTCAAAAAGTCGATTGGGGATCCTCTTTCCTGTGGAATTTCGGGGGTATCTTGATGTTTACAGCGATCATTGGAAAGCTATTTGCTGGATTTCTCCTTACAGGGATGAAACGGATATCGAAGTTCATCATTGGAGCTGCCATGATTCCTCGGGGAGAGGTGGGGCTGATCTTCGCAAATGTGGGGTTGAGCGTGGGCGTTTTTACGCAGGATGTTTATGCGACAGTGATTATTGTGATCGCAGTGACCACTTTATTAGCCCCCTTTTCGCTCCGATCGCTTTTCGCAAAGGTTGAAGCAAGCTAAGTGGTTAAGCTTCTTGTCATCCCGTATACAGAATCGGCTAAATCTAAAAAGAGTTTTGGATCGAGATGATCTTCCAGTTGCCAACAGGCGGCAAGCACAAGGTGGACATAGTACCATTTAACAACCTCATCAAATTCAAAATGGAAATAGTCTGAGATGAAAAGGAGATCGGTTTTAGGATCTTCCACAAAAGCCCACACTTCATGAATGGGAGCTCCAATCACTCCCTTGGGGTCGATCACAACCCATCCATTCCCATTCGATAAGATATTGCCTCGATGGAGATCCCCATGGAGCAATACAGAATCTACCTCTATTCTCAACAGCTGTTTTTTTAATTTTCTTGCCCATTCAAGATGAAAATGGGGAATATTCCAATCCCGATCTAAAGCTTTAAGCTGCTCTCCGATATGAGGAAAGAGCCCCTTTTGAGGGAGGGGGGCTTGGTGTAATTTTTTCATCACATCGGCAGCGATTTGAAGCCCCCTTTTTTTCGGCACACCGTTTTTTAAAGATGTTCCCGGAACCGCTTTTCCGATCAATAAAGCCCCTTCTTTATATCCCAGCACTTTGACAACTCCATAGCCTGCAAAGGCTTTAAGAGCTTTCGCCTCTTTTTCTAATGAGAAAGGGTCTAAAGAGAGTTTCAATACAATGGGATTCCCCTTTTCCTCTCCTTCCAAAACATAATTATAAGAGAGATTATCAAATTGTTTTAGATGGTCTAATCCCCATAAATTGTCGAAATTCTCCAATTGTTTGGTAAGATTGGCAAGCCAATCAGCCACTTTCTCTCGATAAATTTTTAAAATGTTGTGTTCGAAATGGTTCAATTTGATCGGCTCCTCTCTTTTTAAATTTTCCCACGCCCGATTTTTTTGCTCTACATAAAAAAACTTTTAAAATAAAAATAAATTTTCTATAAAGGGTTTGTGAAAAATAAAAAAAGGAGGTTTTATGACGTTGTCAACAATGATAAAGACCCAGTTAACTAGCTCATTAAGAAACTCTTTATTTCCAGCCGGTTTTGCTATATTGCCGCGACAATTTACTCAAGCGGGAATAAAAACAAAGGAACTTGGTGCAAGGTGGTTATCAGAGAGTTGTCAATCTAAGAAAGACCAAACACCTGAAGCATCGTTAAAAGTTCTACAAACAACAAAAGATCCGATGACAAAGGGGACAGGATTATTTCTAGTCCCTGATCCTGAAAAAGGGATTTTAGAAACTCGAGTTGTTCTAGTTCGGGATTTAACATATCCAGAAACAATCAAGCGGGGAACGAATTGTGAAGCTTATAAGTGGATTGCTCAGGCACACCTGACAATTTCACAAATCGAAGCAGAACGGAAAAGGTGTCCTGAAATTTGGTGCGGAAACAGCCATAATCTTTGCCCCCCTAGTTGTTTTTGTTCCTATCTATTTTGCAGGGGTTAACCCACTAATAAAACCCCAAACTTTATCGTTTGGGGTCTTTAAAATTGGAATGAGGAACCCAACAAATATTGGTTCAATGTATGTGTGTTGCATAATCGTTGTTAAGTAGGCAGCCTCGCTATCTGAAGGGCAGGGGCTAATCCCAATTGCTAATCAAGTCGTTTGGTCGATCACCTAATTATAATAACAATCGGATTAGATGGCCTGGAGAAATCCCTATATGCTGCTGTCTTTAGGCGGGTGAGTAAGTCACTAGATATGCTTTGAAACTGAAGGGAGTTTTTGGAATTAATCCCACTCCTGGGCATTCAACTGCACTTCTTTTTTATCAGTG
>CAYWDE010000099.1:0-6790 GCA_964456885.1 uncultured bacterium
TGTCCACTGTAGAAATTTTGGGCGGCAGGAGCCCATTGAGATCCAATTGATCCCGCTCTTCTTGGGTGAATGCTGTCCCCTTATTGAGGAGGGAATTATTGAGGATTGCAGAGCCTCTTTTGCTCAGTTTGACCAGGTCTTTCTTCATTCTTTCTAAATCGCCCATAGATATTTTTTCGTCAATCTTTGAATAAAAAGGGGAAATATGAGAAATTAATCCTTTATGGAAACATCACCCTTTGGGAAGTGGAGATCCTTTTTCTGGCCCATTCATCGGAATGAGCTGAGTAAATTTCTTCCTATGTTCTTCATATTTTTCCTTATCGCCTTCAACTATAACGTCCTCCGTTCCTACAAAGATTCGATTGTGATCACCGCCTCCAAATCGGGAGCTGAAGCGATCCCCTTTATCAAACTTTGGGCCGTTTTACCGAGTGCGATTTTATTCACCCTACTCTTCACCCGCCTTTCAAATTGGTTCAGCAGGGAAAAAGTATTCTACATTGTTTTTTCGATTTTTATCGGCTTTTTTTTCCTTTTCGCCTTTGTCCTCTATCCCGCACAACACATTCTCCATCCAAATGAGCTAGCCAACTCTTTACAAGAGATATTGCCAGCTGGTTTTAAAGGGTTTATCGCCCTTTTCCGCAACTGGACATTCACCCTCTTTTATGTGATGTCGGAACTCTGGTCTACTGCGATTTTTACAGTCCTTTTTTGGGGATTTGCCAATGAGGTGACCTCTGTCGAAGAGGCTAGACGCTACTACGGCCTCCTCACTTTTGGCGGTAGCCTTGCAGGAATGTTCTCCGGATTTGCAGCGATCAATTTCTCCAGCAATCTCTATATCCCTTGGCTCCCCTATGGAAAAAATGCATGGGACCAGTCTATTTTCTTTTTGAGCTGTACTGTGATCATCTCCGGCCTTATCACTATGGCCCTTTTCCGCTGGCTTAACGTCCGGGTGATCCTCCCTTCGGAAAAATCGGCCCCTCCCAGAGAGAAAATTAAAATGTCGATGCGGGCCAACTTCGCCTATCTCGCCCGCTCTAAATATCTCATTTGCATCGCCCTGATTGTCTTTTGCTATAATATCGCAATCAACCTCATAGAGGTGGTCTGGAAAGATCAGATTAAGGCCCTCTACCCCAATCCAAGCGACTACAACATGTACATGGGGCAAGTGATCTTCGTCATGGCCGCTTTCGCAAGCATTACAGGGCTCCTCACTACCACAAAAGTGATCCAGCGCTACTCTTGGACAGTCTCTGCCCTGATCCCCCCTGTCATCGTGGGTGTGACTGGGATCCTTTTTTTCCATTTCATCTTTTTTCCCAATCAAGGGCTCTCCTGGATCCTCAGCTTTAGCAACATGACTCCCCTCGCTCTTTGCGTAACCCTGGGAGCGGCTCAAAACTGCTTAAGCAGGGCCTCTAAATATACTTTCTTCGACGCGACCAAAGAGATCGCCTTTATCCCCCTCAGCAGCGAATCGAAACTAAAAGGGAAAGCGGCGATCGACGGGGTAGGTTCCCGCATCGGAAAATCGGGCGGCTCCGCTATCCACCAAGGGCTGATCATTATTTTCTCTTCGGTAGCCTCAAGCATCCCCTATGTAGCGGCCATTTTCCTCGTAATCATTTTCATCTGGACCCTCTCCACAATCTCTTTAGGGAAACAGTTCGATGAACTTGTTGGCCAAAAATCCAAGCTCGACATCCCCGACCCTAATCCAGAACTCGCCAAAGAAGTCTCTTAGAGAAGATTGTGAGTTAAATATTTTATTGTAATTTTTTCTCCTCTTGAGCATTCCCCTCTTTTTTTCTTCCTTTCGCCATTTAAAAACCGGTTTATAGACAAAATTGAAACTATCTAAAAGCCGATTTCTGGATTAGGAAAGTGACCTTAATGAAGTCCATATCCCTGTTTTTAATGTTCCAACTCTTGCTTAGAATATAGATTCAATGCAATAGCAACCCTGCTACTACAAATTATCTCTATCGGTTGTCAAACGATAATGAGACCAAAAAATCGCCACAAGTCCGATGAGAGCCAGAAGAGGACCCATTTTTGAAAAAGGGGCACTCTGTTGCTGAGATGGGGCAACATAAGGAGGTGGAGGAATATTCTCTCGAGCAGGCCGTTCCTGATCGTTCCGGTTGAGGGCTTGTGCTAAAAGCTCCATCACTCTCCTATTTTCCTCTCCGCTCTGAAATTGTGCTCTCCGGTTTTCTGCTTCGATCGCGGCTACCCTCCTTTCTAACGTTTGTGAGATTTCCCGGTTTTGATGAGCTTCATCAAAAATTCGATCCAATGCTTCTCCAATTCGTCTGCTCTCTTCTCTCATTTGAATGCCCAGCCCCCTATTTTCATCTGGAATTCTAGCTGGTGCTCTATCCCAATTGACTAACAGATTTTGAGGTTGGGGCAAATCTCTCCGGCCCCTCTCATGAAAATTTTGAAGAGGAGCTAAGTTACGCCGACCAAATCTAGGCTCTTCTATATTCCTATTAAAATTAAGAAGCTGAAATATTCTAGCAGGAGCTAAATCGGGCTCTTCGGCATCTGGATATATAAAACATTCCGCTGCAAGTATAAGCTCTGGCTCATCAATCTCAGGATCGAGAGGAAAATAGTAACTTGTAGAGTCTACTAAAACAGCAAATATAGGAGCCGGGTCGATCAAAGGCGTAAAACTACAACTGATTTGCTTAATTTTACTTAGATAGATTCGTTGTTCCCAAACCAATCTTATAAATGGACCATAAAGAAGAAGTCTTTGATGAACACGATTAATTTTCTCCGCCATTTCAAGACTCGCCTCTAATCCCTCCGCCCTCCTTTGAAAGTAATTATGCATACCAGAATTAAATGGCTGAATGCTCATGACACCCTCTTTTTAAAAGGTAATGTTTTAAAAGGGTTGTGAAAAAATAGCAAGAAAGAGATTTGAGGAAGCGTGGTTTTTGGGAGCTGTTACGCTAGAAATGATCTCAAGAATTTTTGTTAAGAACCAATAGAGGCCAACTGTGTCTGTTTCCGGAATAGAATAGCGACAGTGAGGAGCCAAGCGGCGAATACCGCAATCGAAATATAGCCGGTGAGTTGAAGGAAATAGCTCCCTGCCACCATCTGAAGCAATAAGAGTCCAACCGATACAAGTGCCTTAGAGGTGCGGTAGGCAAAGACGTCGATGATCGCCTTCGCTCTGAATTTTGCATCTAGTTGAAGGGGTACATAGAGCATTTCTCGGATCACCCCAAAGAGGGAGAAGTCGACCGCTTTTAAAAAGACATAGGAGAAGGAGAGGATCGCAAAGGTGGGAAATGCGATTGAAAAGAGGGCCGATGAACAGAGGAGGGTCGGGACGAGGAAGTGGCTGCCGCGGAGCCCCAAAGTGCGGATCATGAGGAATCCACCGATAAACTGAAAAGCGAGGCTTAAGGAGTTGATGATCCCAACAAGTTTGCCGCAATAGGCTGTCCGGAGATCTTTCTCTAGGATGTTGAGCTCAAGATGGGCGTTGAACTGGTATTCCATCAACCCTGCAGACATCTGCATAAAAATAACGAGCAATAGTACTGCGATCAGCGCAGGAGAGCGGCGGATGAGGGAGATCGCCTCTCTTGGACGGGGGTCTGGCGAGAGATCTTTTTGAAAGGTTGCGGCGTTCACCCCTGATCTATTAAAAGCCATCGTATAAGAAAATAGGAGAATAGCATATATGGGTAAGGTGAGAAGGAGAATTTTTTCAGAGCCGATCTGGGTCGCCAAAAATCCGGGGATCAAACTCCCTCCAATCGCGCCAACCGTTCCAATTCCATAGATACATCCGTAGAGATATTTAGCTCGAGTAGCGGGGATGGTGCTGTGGATCATCGACCAAAGTTGTTTCAGCATCAAAAGGACATAGATATCTTTCCAGGCATATTGGAAAAAGATCAATTTTGGGGCGTATAAATAGAGCCATCCAGAGAGCCCATTAATGAGGGCGGTCCCGATAGCAAATGTCCATAGGATCCTCAAGGGGCCAATTTTGGGAAGAAAGCGGTTATATAGATAGATAGCAGAGAGGTTGAGAGGGACTGTCGCCAGCCAAACCCATGGATATGTTTTCACCGAAAAGAGGGTAAGAAACAGGGCGTTGCTTGTAGGACGGGTGATTGCATACTCTCCGCAAATAGTGAAAGCTGAGAGCATGGCAAAAAAGATGAACCATTTTTCTTTTTTTAGGAAGGTCATGAGTTCTCTAGGAAATTGACTAGCTCCAAATCGTGCTCAGGAGAGATATAGACCCAATTCTCTTTTTTAGAAGGGACTCTCAACAGAAGATCGGAGCAATCTTTTGCTTTTTGAATGATAAAATGGCGTCTTGAAACGGGGAAACAGAGGCGATCTGGGGGGAGATCTGAACGGAGGAATTCCCAATCGATTTCTGCATCACTCAATTTATGGGTCGTCTTAAACTTTTGCAAATCCGCTACTGAAATATTTTCAGGGAGGGCAATCGCTCTGAAACGGTGTTTTCGGAAGATGACACATTTTGCATCGGCATGGCCAGGCATTTTTGGATCTTTAGCCGCTTTATTCAGAAGGGAGATCACATCGGTATCGCTGAGCGCTAAAAACTCTTCAACATTATCCAATCTCTTTGAGTAGTTGGCGATCATGTATCTGCGTAGATGGAAATTGTAGGCTTTGACAGAAGAGTATTGATAAATGCGCCGGTGCATAAAATGGCGGGCCAGGAGGAGCGCTTCACTCGACTCAAGTCCATTTTCATCAATTCCTAGTTGTAGCTCATCGGCTCCCCGATCGACGCTCGGCAAAATACGGAGGCTCTCAATCAGTTGGTGGTAATCGAAGAGTCCATAGGCAACGCCTGTGCTTTTTGCATCCCGGATCAGGTAATCGATCCTGTCGGCGCCAAAAAAATCGCCCGTGATCACTTCAGAGATGATCCTCTCCCAAGGAGTGAACCCTTTCCCTGTCACCTCTTTCCATTTCTTCTCTCCGACCGAGATTTTTTTGATATCTTCAACGATATCTCTCTCTACGATCTCTTCCATACAGCCGGGACACTTCCGCAGTTTTTCCCAAACTGGAGCCATATACGGGCAGTCGATCACTTTCAATGTCCAATGCTCATGTCCAAAAGCACCTAAAAGATCTTTTTCCGCCACATGGGAAAAAGGTAAGTGGCCTAGATCGTGGCAGAGGGCCGCCATCCGTAAAACCCGTCTCCAATACAAAAAATCGGAGGAGCCTTTCCGAGGGACAAAATGGAACACATCGGGACGGACAGATTTACAAATTTTTTCAAACATCAGAGTGGCTAAAGACATCACGCCGAGCGAATGCTCAAAGCGGGTATGGGTAGCTCCAGGATAGACGAGGTAAGCGATCCCTAATTGATGGATATAGTGGAGTCTTTGAAAAGGGAGTGAGTCTATGAGCTCTTTTTCATATTCATCAAAAGGGATGAATCCGTGTACAGAGTCATAAATTTTTTTATCAGCATAAAGGAAATCTTTTACCATAAGGCCACCATAGAGCTCATTATCACCGATAAGTACATTCCTAGCAATCAGAGGGTGGGAACAAAGTGAGGTTCTGTCGATTTTACCAAAAAAAAAGAAAAATAGATGAACTCTCTTACTTTGTAGAGACCCTCTTAATCTGGGCGGGGCTTGCTCTCCTGAATGTAGGTAGCGGTCACTTGGACAAACTCGGCCTTCCTTTGGAGTTCTTTGAGATTGCGTCCTCCCCCATAGGTCATCCCGCTCCGGATCCCTCCTAAAAGGTTGGTAATCAGCTCTTCAGCACTGCCTGAAACAGGCCCCCAGAAGTCGATCCCCTCCGCTACAGTTTTCGCCTTAAGCCCACCGTAAAATTCATTTTGAAAATCGGCAGAGGCCTGCCCACGGAATTTTGCCTCATACCCAGAGGGGTATTTATCTGTCTTCCGTTTTGGCGCCGCCGATTCAAGAGTCTGGCTAAAAAGCTTACCTACCATAACGGTGCTAGCTCCAGCAGCCAACGCGAGAACGACGTCTCGACTTGTCCGGATACCGCCGTCAGCAATCAGCGGAACGCGGAGTTTTTCGGCGATCCGTGCACAATCTTGCACAGCGGTAAACTGGGGAACACCAAAACCGGTCACCATCCGTGTTGTACAGGCGGCTCCAGGACCGACGCCCACTTTTACAGCATCTGCGCCCGCATTCACTAGATCGTGGTAGGCCATTGCAGTACACACGTTACCAGCGATGATCTCTTTGTCGGGATGGGTCCTTTTCAACTCTTGGATGTGCTTAAACATCCGATCTGAATGCCCATGCGCCACATCGATACAAGCGCCAAGCGCGCCAAGATCAAGGAGCTGCCGCGTCTCATCCAATTTTAGAATCCCGCAAGAGATAAAGGTCTTGTCACGGAATTTTTTAACCCATTTTAGTTGTTCTTCAAAAGGGGTAAAACGGTGAAAAATCGGGATCGATCCTTGAGCGATTAAAATCTCTGCGAGCTCTTCGCTAATCACAGTGTCCATATTCGCTGCAAGAAGTGGGATGCTGACTTTCAGCTTCTTTGTTAGCCAAGTCTCTAAACAAGGCTCAGTCCGGGATGGGATATTGTTGAATTGTGGCACAAGGGCCACGTCATCATAAGTTAAAGCATGTCGCATATAGATCTATGCTATGCTAAATGACCCTTTTCCGCTATTATTTTGGTATGTTTTCAATTTGTATTCTAACAAAGAATTGTACCGATACGATTCAATATACACTAG